>JAOMSY010000100.1 GCA_028355575.1 Francisellaceae bacterium
AAGGGGTGAAACATATAATGATATAGGCAATCACAATATTTATTAAACCAAGTGTGATGCCAGAAAAAATATTTTTTAAACCTTGAGTGGGCTTCCAATTCTTGCCCCCCAGTAGTTGTTCAGCATAATAAAAGAAAGCGTAATCGACTGAAATTCCAATCAAACTGGCGCCAAAAATCAAAGTAAATAAATAGACACTGCCAAATATTAAATAGGTTGCGACAAAAGCGCAAATGAAACCAATTGCACTAGAAAGTAGAATAAAAACTAGTGGGAGTAAAGACCTAAAGGTTAAGAGTATTAATAAAATAATGCCGATAATTGAACCAATGCCAATAGTCGAAATATCATGTTGAGCATCATCCGCACCAGCTTTTGCATAGAACAACATGCCTGTATCAATCACTGAGCTATTGGGATATTTAGCATTTTCGGTTTCTGTCGCTTGATTGATTGTCTGAACAACGGCATCTTGATTTGAAATTGAGAAACTATCGCCTTTAAGTTCAGCATTAAGCATGACGTACCAAGTATTATGGTGATGGATCATCATCTTGTTATCAATCAATTGTACTTGGCTGGCTGGTTTGGGAATGGAAGTAATATATTGGGTAAATAAAAAATAGGGATCATTTTTTAATAAATCAGAATTAGCAATCCCCATGGGATTATATAAATTAAATAGAGCAGACTGTTCAATGGCTTTGATATTATTTTTTTCAAGTTCCGATTTTTGTTTTGGCGTGAGTAGCGATAATCGATAAGGGAAATAAAACGTTCCCCAGGCTTGCTGTTCATTTGCATCCACTTCATAAGAGATATGTGCAAAAAGATTTGATTTTTCTAATTGTTGATGAAAGATTTCTGAAGCTTTTTGAGCATCCACTTGATTCTTGTTACCAAGTAAAAAAATAACTTGATTACCCATACGTTGTGAAAATTGATCAACTGCTTTTTCAATGACTGGGTTATGGTCTGATTTTGGTAGTAATGATAAAACATTGGTATTTAATGGGAAGCCACTGATAATTAAACTGATAAAATAGATCACCGCAATGCTCACGATGATTAGCCAGCCAATCAGGCGAATTTTGTACGATTTATTTTTCACGCTTGGTTATTTTGAAATGGGTTTGACATTTAGAAACTCTATATCAAGTGTATTGCCTCGGGTTTCTTTAATGGTAACCGTATGAACATATTTAGCACCTTCTAATTCAATACTGGCAATGGCTTTATCGAGTGGAGAGCCTTTAGGTTTTAAGGCAATTTCCCAGTGTTCTATATTGCCTGAGAAATAAATATTAAAGTAGCTTTCCAATGCAGGGGTATTGCCTTTAAAGACAGACAAAAATATTTTTGTGAAAGAAAAAACTATCGGTTGTTTTTCTTTAGTAATAATTGTAGGTGGAGAATTTTGGATAATTTGAACAATTTTATCATCTGTGACAGTGAGTTTAGATTCAAATGGTTGAGCCTGGTCCCAATGTAATCCAGATTTTTGTGAGATAGAAAAATTTCCAGTTGATTCTAATGGCGATGATAGGACTTTAATATGACGAACCTGCTTAAATTGACCTTCTAGATTCGTATTCTCTGATAACAATTTTTGTACTTGATTAAAGGCTTGTTTATTTGAGTCATTTAAAGGGTGATTAAAGATGCTGTGTGCTGCAAAAAGCACTTGGCAGCAAGTAATGAATACCAAAATAAGTACTATCTTTTTCATAGATATTCCTTTAGTTTTTCAATAAGTATGTTGGGGGAAGCAAAACAAAGCTCTTCGGTATTTAGATTTACAGCAACCTGAATTGAATACCCAGTTGTATGTTTCTGACCTGTTTCAGTATCAGATATAACATATTCAATTTTTAAGCGATTTTCATACTCAGTTAAATGTGCTGTAATTTGAATTTTTTGTTTGAATTTACAAGGGCGAATATATTTTGCTCTAACATCGATAATTGGCCAGCCATAACCTGAATCTTTCATTTGAAAGTAGTCATACCCTATCTTATCCAATAGCGCACATCGTGCAACTTCAAAATATTTAATGTAATTACCATGCCAAACAATATTCATGGCATCGACATCATAGAATGGGATTTCAATTTCAATGGTATTTGATAGGATGCTATTAATTTTTTTCATCATATAATGACCAGTTTTGTTGTTGTATTAAGGCAACAAATTTTCTTAAATCGTTTTCTAGTGGCCTATCCTCTGATACTAATTCAAAACTATTTAGTATTTCAATTATCATGCTCGCTAAAGCGTTTGATAAATTTTTCTTTTCTAATTGCTGGTTTTTAATTCTGATGATGATCGCCTGGGTAGAAGCAAGTAGTTGTGCTGCAAAAACTTGTTCAGTCAGCTCAAGCACTCTTAGACAGTCCCTTGCAGCAATGGTACCCATGCTAACTTTGTCCTGATTATGACACTCCGTTGAGCGAGAAAAAACACTGGCTGGCATGGTTAGTTTCAATGCTTCAGCTGTCCACGCTGATGTCCCAATTTGTACTGCTTTAAATCCATGGTTTATAGAAGCAGTCTCTTTGTTTGAAAAGGACAGATTAGGAGGTAACCCATTATTGAACTTTGTATCCATTAACAACGCCATTTGTCTATCTAGCAAATCTGCTAAATTCGCAACTTGAGTTTTCATGGTATCCATTACTGTTGCAATATGGCCACCGTAGAAGTGCCCACCATGTAAAACATGTTGGTTTTCACCATCAATGATGGGGTTATCATTGGCACTATTTAACTCGTTTTCAATCATAGTTCTGAACCAACCAAGAGAATCCTGAATCACGCCTATAACATGTGGTGCACAACGAATGGAGTATCTATCTTGTAAGCGATCTGAGTTTCTTGGCATTTCCGAGTGTTCGAGATCAGAAGAAATCCACTTTGCAATTTGAGCTTGCCCTTGGTGTGGTTTTACTGAGAATAATTTTTCATCAAAATGGAAGGCATTACCTTTAAGGGCAATGCTTGCCATGGCGGTAATCCTAGAAGCTAATTTACATAAATATTGTGTGCGATGGTAAGCTTCACAGGCCAAACCTGTCATAACTGCCGTGCCATTCATAATAGCAAGGCCTTCTTTAGGCCTAAGTGTAATCGGCTTGATACCAAGTAATTCATAGACCGCTTTGGTATCTAATATATTACCTTGGTAATAAACTTGTCTTTCACCAATCAGAACTGCAGCCAAATATGAGAGTGGAGTTAAGTCACCACTTGCACCAACAGAACCTTCTTGTGGAATAACGGGCATGATATTTTTATTGAGCAATGTTGTGATGTGTTCCATTAAGTTATAGCTCACACCAGAAACACCTTGTGAAAGTGAACACAATCTAGCTGCTAATACTGCACGAGCTTGGTTGGGTGAAAAATACTCGCCTAAACCACACCCATGAAAGCGTGACAAATGTATTGGTAGCGTATTAATAAGATCTAGAGGGACAGAGCGTGTACAAGAGTCACCATATCCTGTTGTTACACCATATATGACACCATCTTCTTTCAGTAATTTGTCTAGAAAGTCAGTCCCATTCTTGATTTTAGCTTTGAATTTTGGACTATTGTTAAGGTATGAAGACTGTTTATCAAAAGCAATATTAATGACATCTTCGATTGTCATGCGGTGTTTGCCAAATACGAAGTTTTGTTGTGTTTGATTAGTCATGTTTATTTTGCCAAAAATCAAAAAAGTTAAACCACTGTAATGGATATTTTATACAATAATGTTCTAAAAGCTTAGCATATTTTTGCACGTATATTTGGAGTTGTTCTTCACGTCCTTTTTTCTTTAAAGTGAGTTGTTCTGCAAATAACTCGAATACAAAGTGATAGCGATTTTTTTCTTCTTTAAGGCAGAGCATAAAATAAGTAGGCGCTTGAAGAAGCGATGCTAGTATAAAAGGTCCTTGAGGAAAATTTGCATTCTCATCTAAAAACATAACGGGTGTAGATCGTCCTGGTTGTGTTGTTG
>JAOMSY010000101.1 GCA_028355575.1 Francisellaceae bacterium
ATTTTGTAAGCGTAAAAAACAATAATCTATTCCGACAGATTGAGCAAAAATGCGTATTAATTCTTCTTGCATGAATTTAGTGCTCGCATAAATTGAGGCGGGTGTAATATTATCAGATTCTTTAGTTGGGACAGCATGTAATGTGTGTTTGCAACAGTTACAAATTGGCTCCCAGATATGTTGTCTCAATTGATAGGCAGATCTTGGTTCTGGGTTGATGCTATCAATATTACAATTTTGGCATACATAGGTGCCTTCCCCATAAATTGACCGACTTGAGGCTAGTAAGATTTTTTTTACTTGATGGGTTTGAGTGGTTAATATGTCTAATAGAATTGCTGTACCTTGTACATTGACTTGATTATAACGTTCTATTTGGTACATTGATTGACCTGTTCCAGTTTCTGCTGCTAAATGAACAATACAGTCAATCTCTTTAATTGCGCTAGAGACATCTTGGCGAGATGTAATATCTCCTAGAATTAATTCAATACTAAGGTCATTTATCCAGCTCGGGGGCTGTGCGTTATCTCCGTGTATTTGAGGTGACAGATTATCCAATATTCTGACCTTATAATTGTTTTCGACAAGTAATTTAGATAAATGGGATCCTATAAATCCTGCTCCTCCTGTTATCAGCACATTTTTCATTTGAACTCCTGGTATTTTAACTTTTTAGCCATGGAAAAAACATCTTTAATTTGCTCTCTTAGCCGTTCAACAGAGTAGCTATTCTCAAGTTTTTTCTGTGCATTAAGTACTAGTTTGTATCTTTGGTCAGGTCTGTTAATTAATAACTCAAATGCACCATACCAATCATTTTGGGTGTCTGCAAGTATTCCACAATTATCACTGCAGCAATTATCATAGACAGTTCCTTTACTAGCAATAACTGCTACGCCTAATGCCGAGTACTCGACCCATTTAGTATTTGCCTTGCATAAATTAAAGTCTGATTTGACGAGAGGACATATACCTATATCCCAATTTAGTTTAGAAAACTCATATAAAAACTTTTTATAATCTCGTATTGGAGGTGTGGTAATTATCCTTTCATTGAATGGTTTTAGCTTGTCTGGGAGTTCGATAGTTCCAAAAAGATGGAAGTATATTTCTTTGTAGTTTTCAAGTACTTTTATTATGGTGGGTAATACGAGATTGAGATCTTCCTTATGACCATATCCCATGTACCCAATTATCCTTGCTTGTTTGTTTTTAGGAAGGTTTAATATAGAGGATGCACAATAAATATCCCCTGGGTATATTGGTGAGCCAAACTTGTAGGATTTAAGTTTTTTTGCTAGTTTTTCCGTGGAGCAGTAGACCAAAGATGAATGGTTTAATAAGTTTTTAATGGCATTTAATCTATTCGGCTGGTTATGGAATCTGTACTTCTCATCCCCTACAGCCTCTACACTTATATTTAATAAATCATCATCAATATGAAAAATTATAGGAATGCTTTTGTTTCTAGCTATGTGTAAGATAATTTCCGTGAATGGCCCGCTATAGCGACAAAATATTATCAATGTAGGATTAAAGGTTGATAATTGGTATTCTAAATATTTATTTAAACTTTGATCAGATAAGCACTGATTTGCCATTGAGGTTAGGTTCTTTTCTGAAATAAACTTGGTAGAAATAAGTCCTTGTGAGATTAACGGGTTCAAAGGTTTTATGAAGCTTAATTGTAATGTTGGTAGGTAATTATTAGCAATATAGACAATTCTTTCAATGTTATTAGTATTATCTGTATTTTGTCTTAATGGCTTAGATAATGATTGAAATAAATCATAAAAATTTTTATAAACAGTCTCGGGTTGGTAAATTAAACTTAATTTTTTAAGATATTTAGCTTGGATTGCTCTAAATTTATTCGGCATTTTCACAGCCTCTTCGCTGAATTTAATCCAGTCAGTAACTGATGATATTTGTGTCAGGTCTGAATATATATCTGCGTCTATAATATTATTGGCATCACGCCAAACAGCTGTTGGGATGCCAGCCAGTATAAAATCAATTAAAACAGAAGATGGCGCTGAAATCGCATATGAAAAATCAGGTAAAGTTAGTTTGTAAATAGGGTTATTGTTTATTTGAACGTTGTTAGGTATGTGAATATCATTTTTTAAGGCATACTGCCCCCCAGGATGTGGCCTTAAAGTAACTCTTTGGCCTGTTTTGTTTAGCGTTGTACAAAAAGCTTCAAAAGTGTTTATAAATGGTGTTTTCAAGTCTGCTGAAGCGCTGAGCCTAACGGAGTGTAAATTTTCACATACAATACCACCAATGTTTTTCTTCACAGTTGATGCAGTGTTTAACTGTAAAACTGAAGTAGGACCAGTGGGATAAAGCTTTTGCCTCTGGTGTGCAAGCATGGATTTCATCTTATTAGGTATAAGCCATCCACATAAAATATCTGCTCCAAACGAGACTGTTTTTCCGTGTGCAATGTCGTGCTGTAGGCTTTGTATAAAGCCAACGCATTCAAGTCCATGCTGCAATGTTATTCTCAAAAATCCAGTGTGTGTAGCATTGAAAATATTATGGGTAACTGTGTGTGCTGACAAATTAGATTCACTTGCAGCTATAAGGTATCCACTTCTGTTTTGTAGGTGCTCGATCGCACTTAAAGTACTATCAAACTTGACGATAGGGCAGTTGGTAGAATTGCTTATTTCTTGCAATTCGCGTAGCCATATTTTGCTTTTATCTCTCTTCAGAAAGTCAGCTGATACTAATATTATAGTGTTGAGCTTTAGATCATTGCTAGTAAGAAAGATTAATGGCCTAATTATGTTTACGTCTTGTAATAAATTTACAATGAATACGGCATAGTTATTCATAATTTAGCATTCCTCCCCTCCTAACAGAAAATTATCATTTGACAGCCACCACGCGTCTCTGCTTTGCTCAGAAATGATAACATCAGTGCCATTAATAATAGATTTTATAGTAGTAGATATGTGACTCATAATATTGGCGTAATAAAGAGCAATCTGAGATTTAATCGCTATTGAGTCACGATTGCCTTGCATATTTACGTAAAAACCTGGGAAAGTTTTTAAAGAAGATAGTTTTGGGTGTACTCTGTAATACTTCCTCTCTATTATTTTTTTATAATAGGTAGATTGAAATTCTTTTATATTCAACAAAGGTAGTGCCTTATCTGATATTAAGCAAAGTAGTTCTTCAAAGTTTTCGCAGAACTGAAACCTTAAATCAAAGTTAAGATTAATATGACTTGAGAATGGTGTTCCTACTGAGAGACATCTTGATTTTTGAGCAAATTTATGAATAAATCCACTACTTTCTACTCCATGTAACACTGCAATCACTCTTTCTTGTTTTTGTTTGATAGAGTGCATTGATTTTAAGTCCTGTATGAAGCTTAACATCTTTTTTGCTTCCGCCTTGGGAGAGGAAAACTCATCAAACTTAGCTAGTAATAAGTTCAATGTTTCAGGACAAACTAGAAGTTTTTGATTATTAAGGTCATTAATTATTTGATAGGCATCATTATAAATAAACTCTGATAGATTGTCATATAAATTATATCCTGTGCTAAGGATTTGGTTACCATATTTTAAAGCTGATAAGGCTCTATTTAAAGATTTTACTTGACTAAATGGTTGCCGGTTAACAGGAATAAAGCATATTAAACTTTTTTTCAGCAGGTTTTCTTCTTTTTCTAGGGTCCAGATATCAATAGTATACGAAAATGGTAGTTTGCTAATTTTTGATAAATTAAAATCTGTGAGCGATCGTTCATTTGTGAGTATATGTATATCCACTTGGTGTGGTGAAGATAAGAATGGCGCTAGAATTGATTGAAATCCAACTAGGTCATCTATGCCAATTGAGAAGTACGGATTATCACCCATTCCGAACCATGTAATTGTTATCTTATTCTGATTTTGGAAATATTTAAATTTGTTTACTAGAAGTTGTTTAATTTTATCAGCGCTGGGAATTTCTGTAGGATCA
>JAOMSY010000102.1 GCA_028355575.1 Francisellaceae bacterium
CTTTTTATAATCTACTTTACCATTAGCAGTCAGCGGTAAATATGAAAGAGGGATAAAGGTACTCGGTCTCATGTATACAGGTAAATGCTGCTTAATTTGAGTGGCAATATACGCTTCAAGTGTCAGTGCTTGAGCCTGGCTTTCAGCCTGTGTTTTTTGCTCATCAGTGATACCTCCCAACGCTAGACAGTAGTTTACTGAGTCATAAGGGGTGAAACCTAAAGTACAGCTACCAATATTCTGCTGATACAAAGCCTCAGATAGATATTCAGCAGCATACCCAGCACTTAGTAATTCTTGAGGCTGATTATTTCCAGTAAAGCAAAGTAGCACACCAGTTTGAGATAGCAGTTGCCCAAACTCAGAGAGTTGGAATGGCAAGGGTTTATCTTTGATGTTGAAGGTATGTCCCTGTGTATCACAAAAGCCATTAGTGGTTTGTGTTAAATAATCAAATGAAACTCCTTCCGAAAGTGAGATAACTAGTTGTTTACCCTGGTTGTCAGCTTCTAAGGTAATGGAAACCATCAGTAAGTCATCATCTGAAATATTCTGGTCTTGCACAGTAAAGCTCAGTGATTTAGCACAACTTTGCTGAACTAGACACAGTAGATGCCCAAGCTCCAGCCAAGCTAGTTTCAATGCCTGTTGCTCTCCATATAATGGTTCAATAGCAGGCTTATGAAGTATAAAGTGTAACTGCGCCTCACCTTCAGGTAGATGAATATCAGTATGATGCAATGCATGTTTTGCTGGGTGGTAGTAATATTGCCCAGCGTCAACGGATGTAGAGTCTACATTAGCTCCTTGGCCTAAGGAAACATAACAGCGAATCGCATAGCTACTACCCCCAGATGGGTAAAGATACTTAGGTAGCACTCTATCAGATAACTGTATCGCGCTAGTAACCATTAAGCACTGTTCTATAGGGCTAAGCTTATTATTAGGAGAAAGTAGTGTCTCTGTTTGCCCAGAGATTAACTCCTTAACTCTATGCTGATTTGTGGTTATTCTGTCTTTAGTGAACTGACGATAGCTTTTACGCAGGCGGTACTTATCCTCAAGCTTGGCTACCTCACTAGACAAGCCAGATAAGTGGCGACCTGTATCTTGATGACCAATCAATCCTTTTTGCTCAAGTTTGAATTGAGTCTTATCGATGCCGTGTTGTTTGTCATCAGGTGATTTAAAGTGCTCAGAGACAACATAAGCCACTACTTGATTATCTTGCACTGAAGCTATCGCTGTTTCAATGCCATCAACTTTAGCTACTTTACTGGCTATTTCATCTAACTCTACACGATAACCATTTAGCTTAACTTGATTATCTTTCCTGCCTTCAAAGGTTATAAAGCCATCTTTATGCCATTTGCCTAAGTCACCTGTTTTATATAAACGACCTAGCTCTGGATGTTCTATAAAGCTTTTTTGGGTTTTATCAGAGTCTTGCCAATAGTTTAGAGCAACTCCGTCACCACCGATGTGAATTTCTCCTATCACATTAATTGGGCAATGCTCGCCAAAGTCATTAAGTACATACATCTTCTGGTTAGGCATTGCCACGCCATATGGGATGCTTTTCCACTCTGGGTCAATATCTTGAATCTCATACCAGATACTCCAGATACTTCCCTCAGTTGCGCCACCAAGGCTCATTACCGTTGCATTAGGAGAAACATTTTTAATTTGTTTTGGTAAGCTTAGTGGTATCCAGTCTCCACTCATTAGGACTACTTTAAGACTTTCTAGAGATCCATTTACATCTTCTGCATAATCAACCAGTAGTTGCATTAATTGAGGAACGGTATCCCAGATATTTATTTGGTGCTTATTAATAAGCTCATACCAGTGGCTTGGTTCTTTAGTACATTTCTGGTCAGGGAACACTATAGTACCCCCAGCGGCTAGTACACCAAAGATATCATAGACGGATAAGTCAAAGCTTAATTCACTTAGTGCGAGCACTTTATCATTAGAGTTAATATCAAAACGCTCATTAACAGCTTTAATGGTATTCATCGCCCCACGGTGGGATATCGTGACACCTTTAGGTTTACCAGTACTCCCCGAGGTAAATATGACATAAGCAATATCATCTAGACTGATCGTTTGTTGTATGGCATCAAGCTTTTGTATTGTTGCTTCACTAGGCTGATAATTTTTAAGTTCTTCAATAATTACCCATTGGTATTTAGGTTCTATCTCAGAACCTTTTATACAACCCTTATATTCTGCTTGAGAAATCAATACAGTTTGTACCTGACCTTCACTAAGTACTTCATCACAACGACCGCGTGGCCAGTCTACATGCAAGGGTAAATAAGCCCCTCCGGCTGCCATAATACCTAAGGTAGCCATGACTTGATTCACACCTTTTTCACTAAGTACGCCTATGAGATGGTTTTTGCGGGCTAAGTTGTTCTCAACTAGGTAGCTAGATACTGCATTTGTGAGTTTCAATAATTCTTCATAAGAAGTATCACCTAACACATCACTCACTGCGCAGTGATTTTTTAGCTTAGTTGCCTGTAGTTGCTTAAAGCAAGCCAAAACCATTGTATCTCCTACAACAGTTTGACTATCACTATTTGCTTTATTAATGATTAATTCATCATAGGAGGCCAGTGGGTGTTGCGGTAAGGGTAGCTGCCAATCAATCTCTGCAAGCGTTTCAATTAGCGCACAATATTCCGAGTGCATCTGCCCAATAAGCTCAGGGTCAAAAAGCTGCTCTACATAATCCCACTCAGCAACAAACCCTTCCGGTGTTTCATAGGCTTTATTATCTAAATATACTTGTGAGGTTTGGGTGATCGAATAACCAGTCCCTACATATCCCTCTAGAAAGCCATCGGCGTGATTGTTTCCCAATACGCTAGTTAACACTACTGGAGATAATGATTGAGTAGTAGCTATACCTAACTCCTTGCGGATAAGTCGTTGAAAGTCTATGCCGTCAAATAGGTTATGCTCTATATCCTCCCAAAGCTGATTGTGTACTAGATTAACGGCATCAAACGTTGAAACATGGTTCTGCCTTTGAAAATTGAATAATTCCAATACCGTAAAATCACCAATAATGTCATTTACTTGCTTATGTAGAGGCAGACGGTTAAACAAAGTTAGGTTGATACAGAATTTAGACTGACCACTATACTTTTGTAATATGTACCCATAAGCAAACAATACCACAGCAGTAGGGCTAACATTGTATTGATCGGCTTTAGCAGTGAACTGTTGCCATAACGAGGTGGCTATGGTTTTTGTTTTTCTTGTAAACACAGGTTGCTTAACCAAGGAAGGGTTCGTCACCATTGGTAGCTTAGCATCAAAATTATATTCAGGTAACTTATTAACCCAATAAGTCTTTGCGTCATTAAATAAATGACTCTCTCTTACTAAATTGAACTGTTGCATATAGTCAGCAAATGAAATACCTAACTGTGGCAACTGTACTGCATTCACATCCTCAGCGTTATAGAGCTTGGCTAACTCCGCAAAAAAGATACCATTACTGCTACCATCCATTATCAAAGCATCTTGACTGACATGAAGAATCGATTGGCCATTAAAGCTAGAAACCTCATAATCAAAAAAAGGCCACTGTGATACATCGTAAACTTTATGTGATAGCCTAGCTCTTATCTCATTCAGGCTTTCTTGGGTAACCTCACCATGGTTAGATACTTGATAGAATGGAACCTCTTTTAGCACACGTTGATTGGACTGGCTGAATACTGTTCTTAGTGCACCATGTCGTTGAATAAGTCTATTCAGTGCTAGTTCAAACCTATTAACATCAAAAGATGAGAAAATAAACTCTTGATACATATGAGTAGACACATTGCCCATTTCAAAGCTATCTAAACGCCCATAAAGGTAGGCTTG
>JAOMSY010000103.1 GCA_028355575.1 Francisellaceae bacterium
CGCTGTACAGAATTAACCGCACCACCATCTAAAAAAGAACCTGCGGAGGCAATGCTATCAATAACATGTTCTGGACCTAGCGTCCAAGATATTCTTAAACCTGGGTAACGCCAGTTTTTTGTAAGGCCATCAACAACAATAATATTATCTTTATTAACATCATTTATATACTCACAAGCACTAAAACTATCACGCCCTAATCCATATATATAATGTGAATAAAATTCATCAAAAATAAGGCTGCAATTATATCTTCTAGCAGAAGCAACCATTGTTGATAACGCCTTTCCAGTAATAACCTGACCAGTCGGATTACAGGGGTTTGATAATAATATCGCACTTAATCCCATATTGATGATGACCGATTCAACTTCTTCTGGGGAGGTTAAAAAGGCATTTCTTTGTTTATAAGGAATTGGAATCGACACAAAATCACTAAATAAATTTAGTAGCTCTTCATATGCGGTATAATCTGGTAAAAAATGGCCTAAATTAATTTTGCCTATAGTCGCGGCGATTCTTACTAATGACGCGCGGCCGCCTGAACATATTGCGACATTTTTATAAGTATACTTTGATTTTTTATCCTTACGGTAACGAGCATTATATAATTCCGCAACTGCTTTTCGAAGATTTAGATCACCAGCAACTGGACTATATTCTGCACTCTGAACATCTAACGGAATATTAGTTAACCTCTTAGGAGCATCATCAATATCACCCGTCTCCGGTGCACCCTGACCCAGGTTAGACCATTCTTGATTGCCATAATAAAAGCCCTTTTCCTGAGCTTTTGCCATAACATATATGACACCAGTTTTAGGTACACGCTTAAAACCACCATCTATACTACAATCTAACATTAATCTACAGCCGAAAAAATAAAGCATATATTAACATCTATGATCAATAAAAATGAAAAGAAAATAGTTAAATACTCCAATTAAATTTCAACTTGCACTAATTGCACAGACATATAATTCATTCGGATATATGCTTATACTAAGTAAAATGTTTATATATTAAATTAAAATGAATAAATTGCTAAAATATTGCCTGGCTATACCTTTTGCCATTTTTATAAACAATTTTGGTTATTGTATTGGTGATGGGACAAGAAATAATAACAGCTCAACCAGTTTTTCCCCAAACACTCCTACAAATGTCAATAGGTCTTATCAATCAAATACAAACTCCTCAAGCAACACAGTTCAAACGAATCACACCACTGTCACAATTGAACAAACTCAATTACTTGGTAACTTAAGCCTTTCTCAAAATTTATTCATATCTTCTAAAAACATTACAGACGCTCTTCAGTATAACAAAGATATGACACTTAACATTGGTACATTTTGCACCTATACAAATGACCCTAAAAAACGTATGGCCATAATTGTTACCACATCTGCAGGCGGGTATTATTTACAGAGCACTGAAGATCAAAACCTAGTGCCATATATTCTCTACATAAATAATCAAAAAACACCTTACGATACTCACTATGAATTCAATCCGAATGGTGGTGAAAACCATACTCAATGTTCTGGCGGTAACTCTGAAAAAATCAGTTTAAATATCCCTTCTCGATTCCTAAAAAAGGCAACTGCAGGTGTATATAACATTCATATCACTCTAACAGTCTCAAATATTAAGTAATTTTTTTATTCTGGTACACAAACAATTTCATCCTCATATGCTATTCCATCCTCAGGCTCTATCGTATTAGTATCGATCGTACATACTAAACCATTAGATGCTTTTAAAGATAATTTGCTTCCGATTATTGCTTCAACTTGAGTAAAACCATCTTCGTCAGTTTGGCCGAAATTGAGAGCACCAGTAACATCCGCCTCCGCAACAAGATCACCTTCTGGCGTTACCACAGTACCAATTAGCAAGAAGGCCTCTTTTGCCTCCCAATATAATGTGTGAACATTACCATCATAAATCGTAATCTCTTGCTCTGGATTTAAAACGGTAAGGGACCCGCTATCACTGACTACTTGTATTTTATAAGATGCAAATTCCGGTAATGGAATAAAATAACCCTTATTGGCTTCAATTTCTTTCAATAGTTTTTTACCTGTGAATACAGAGAATTTACTCGGTTTTGGCGCATCAACTCTAACCATAACACCATTATAAGACTGCATACTTTCCCAATCGAAATTTGATGTTGCAGTATAGGCATTTTCAGAATAAAGATTTAAGTTATAAAATATTCGCTGACCAGAATCGTCAAACACATAATCTGTATTTACATTTGATGAAAAATATTCGTTATTTGTAATAAAATTCTGCGATATATATTGATTCTTAGGTGCAACGTTACCAGATATTCCATAAGAAGTAACATCAGCACCATCACCCCAAGTTTTGGTCACTCCAGCGGAAACATAACTATTATCAAAAGTATCATCCCCGTTTTGTTGCATATAACTTCCGTTAAGAGATAACTCAGTCGAAATGGTAGGTGTAACATTAAAATTCCAGGTAAAACTGAGTAAAATTAAGTTATTTTCTGGCTGGCTACTGGCACTCAGCTCAACATTTAAATTACTGTCAGCGGAAATTAAATAAGTATGCGATACATTAAAACTACCTGTATGACCAAACACACCATCAACATAACCATAACCTAGACCCAAGCCAACACTATAACCCCAAAAGTCATAACTAATATTTGCTCCAACATTTGAGTTTGAAACTTGTGTGTCTTCTAAATATTGATTTATTTCTTCACTCCCAGAATTTTCATTAACCCATATCCTTCTTAATATTGTATTAACAGTTAGGTTACTTAATGTTGAAGTGATTCCAAAACCGGCACCATAATCTCCAAAGTTGCTTGCTGCACCTGATATCGTAAAATCAACGTATGGCATTTGAGTTATCAAATCTAGCTCACCAAGAACCTCATCATAATTGAATAGACTAATATGCTCACCAAGACCAAAAAATTTATGGATTCTTTGCTCTGCAGCTAATGAAATTAAGTTTAAATCCTCGAATGCAGGGAATACATCAGTACTCGTTAAACTAGCTAATCTTCCATAGCTCATATAATATTCTGGTTGATCGCTAAGCGGCAACAAATCAGTCTTTACAAAAAAGAAACTACGGTTACTTACATTTCCGGCAATGTCACGTATTCTAATTTGAACCTGGTATGCGCCATCTGGTAAGCGTGAGGTATCTATAAAATGATTACCTGGAGGAAAATATTGTGTATCTAATAAAGTTTGATTACGAAAAACTTCAACATAACTTGGTGTAACCATGCTTACTTGAATTGGGGTTGCAACCTGGTCTCTTTTATTTGTTAATAGCTTATCATCCGTTTCAAAACTGACACCGAACACATTCAACTGGGGAATAATAATAGAACCAAGCGTCTGCTGCAAACCAATCCTGGCTTTATATCTATTTCCTCGCCACCTTGCATATAAATCTTGAAACTGGAATATAAAGTCAGTTTCAGTTAAACCAGTATTCTGATCTTTAGAGGCAGTATAAGTAAGGTTATCAACAGACTGAATGTCCCAATTCCCATAGCCAAGAACAAGCCCATGGTTCAATGAATACGCAACATTGTTAGCATCTTCACCTGATAAATTATTACTAAATTGATTAATGGCACTAAATCCAGCAGTTGAGTCCTTTAAATATTTTGCTCTTACTCCTGTTTGTTTTACTAAATATAACGGGTTGATAAA
>JAOMSY010000104.1 GCA_028355575.1 Francisellaceae bacterium
AAACAGCGTCCTTTTCTTTTAGAAGTCGTTTTATTTTGTTGCGATAATGTTCTTTTTCTGACTCTTCAGGATGCATTTCAAAGGCTTTTGGCCAGACTGCATTCACACGAGATGTAAATTCTGATGTTTGTATCATGACTTTCCCAATAATATTATCTTACCTTGGTAGAGTAAGGATTTTTTCTAATTGCTTCTGTAGCTTATATTTTTGTTCCTCAAGCATTTTGCTTTTCTCCTTTTCTTTTTCCACAACTGCCGTAGGGGCGTTAGCAATAAATTTTTGATTGCTGAGTTTATTAAGAAGTCTATCTAACTCTTTATCAATTTTCGCTTGTTCACGTTCAATTCGAGACTTTTCTGCTTGAATGTCAATTAAACCTTCTAATGGAATATGTAGTTCAATATGGTTGACTAGTGCCGTTGAAGAGGGTGGTGTTGGCGTGTCTATTGTCAGCCATTGGATGTTACTGACTTTTGTCAGGCTCTGTATAAGAGATTTGGTCACTGTGAAATTCTCAAAATCACTTTGATTACCATTTTTAATAATTAATGGAATCGGTTGGCTAGGCTTAATATTCATTTCTGACCGAATAGTACGAATGCCAATGATAATTTCTTTTAGCCAATTAATACTATTCGCGGCGTTATGATTAACTAACTCGTCATCACCACGTGGAAATTGTTGGTTCATGATGGATAAATTTTCTAAACCAATGACTTGAGTCACTTGCTTGTATAGCTCTTCAGTAATGAACGGGATAATTGGATGCGTCAATCGTAGTATCGAGTCTAATACACTGATTAGTGTAAATCTAACAGCTTGTTTATGTTTTTCAGGTGTTGTAGGAGAGTTTAAAGAAAACTTAGCAAGTTCTACATACCAACTGCAATACTCGTTCCAAACAAATTCATAAATAGATTGTGCCATTAAGTCAAAGCGATAATGCTTGATATGGTAGTGAACTTCAACAATCGTCTTGTTGAGCTCATGCCATATCCATTGTTCAGGAATATACATTTCTTGATTTGAAACAGAAGACATTGTTTCATGACCTTCTACGTTCATTAATACAAATCTAGAGGCATTCCATAATTTATTACAAAAATTTCTATAGCCTTCCATACGAGAAATATCAAAACAGATATCTCTGCTAGTTGAAGCTAAGGCTGCGAAAGTAAATCTAAGCGCATCTGTGCCAAAGGCAGGAATACCTTCAGGAAACTCTTTGCGTGTTGAGCTCTCAATACGTTTTAATACTTGAGGAGACGGCTGCATTAAGCCTGAAGTACGCTTGTTGATTAATGCTTCTAAAGTAATACCGTCTATCAAATCAACAGGGTCTAATACATTCCCTTTAGATTTTGACATTTTTTGGCCTTCAGCATCTCTGATTAAGCCAGTGATATAAATTTCACTGAATGGGGCTTTATTCATAAACTTAAGACCCATCATAATCATTCTTGCAACCCAAAAGAATATAATGTCGAATCCTGTTACTAGGGAATTAGTTGGGTAGTACTTTTGTAATTCAGGGGTCGCATTTGGCCATCCTAAAGTAGAAAGTGGCCATAAGGCAGATGAAAACCAGGTATCAAATACATCTTCATCTTGAGTTAAAAATATTTCAGGCCCTAAGCGATATTTTGCTCTAACTTCAACCTCTGTATGTGCAACATACACATTGCCATTGCAATCATACCACGCTGGGATACGGTGTCCCCACCAGAGCTGGCGAGAAATACACCAATCTTGAATATCGCGCATCCAGCTATAATAAGTGTTTTTCCAGTTATCAGGTATAAATTTCACTTCGCCTGTTTCAACAGCTTGAATGGCAGGTTGAGCAAGGTCGTGCATTTTAACAAACCATTGTTCTGTTAAGTAAGGTTCTAAAATTGCGCCAGTCCGGTCACCTTTCGGTATTTTTAACTGATGAGGCTCTATTTGTCTCAATAAACCGAGTGATTGCATCTCTGATACTATTTTTTCACGAGCTACAAAACGGTCAAGACCAACATATTGTTGTGGTACATTTGTCATTGTTGCATCTGGTGCAAATATGTTGATCATAGCTAAGCCATGTCTATGGCCCATTTCATAATCGTTAAAGTCGTGAGCAGGTGTGATTTTTACGCATCCTGTGCCAAAATCCATATCAACATATTCATCAGCAATGATTTGGATGAAGCGATTTGTAATCGGTAATGTGATTGATTGGCCAATCAGGTGTTGATAGCGAACATCATTGGGATTAACAGCAACCGCCATATCACCAAGCATGGTTTCGGGTCGGGTTGTGGCTATTGTTAAAAAGCCACTTCCATCAGACAGTGGGTAGTCAAAATGCCATAAAGATCCTTGGGCATCTTCATTTACAACTTCAAGATCGGACACTGCTGTTTTAAGTACTGGATCCCAGTTAACTAGTTTCTGACCGCGATAAATCAAACCTTCATCATAAAGACGAATAAATTGTTCTCTAACCGCTATTGATAGGTCATCATCCATGGTGAATTTTTCGCGGGACCAGTCAACTGATGTGCCTAATCTTCTCATTTGGCTAGTAATGGTGCCACCAGATTGATTTTTCCATTCCCAGACTTTGTCGATAAATGCTTTTCGACCAAGGTCATGTCTAGAGATATTTTC
This sequence comes from Francisellaceae bacterium, assembly GCA_028355575.1. GTDB lineage: Bacteria > Pseudomonadota > Gammaproteobacteria > Francisellales > Francisellaceae > CAJXRW01. The sequence continues at coordinate 2,651 of JAOMSY010000104.1, forward strand.
AGCATTAAGTTTACGTTCAACCACCATTTGAGTAGCAATGCCGGCATGGTCAGTGCCAGGTTGCCATAGAGTGTCGTTACCCATCATTCGATGATAGCGAGTAAGAATGTCCATTAATGTGTGTTGGAACCCATGCCCCATATGCAGTGTACCTGTTACATTGGGAGGAGGTAGCATAATCGTATAAGGTTCATTATGTGATCTACCGCATTTAAAATGGCCTTGATTTTCCCAGGATTGATAACAGCTTTTCTCTATTGATTTCGGGTCATAATTCTTATTAATTTCAGACATAGCTTATCCATTTGGTCTTGAATAAAACAAAAAATTTTCAGAATTTTACCATAGACAATAATAAAATAACATCACAAAGACTTTATTCGCTGGATGATTCTATTTTGCTTAAAATTAGGCAAATAAGAGGTTTGAGCAGTATAATTTAATATATATCATACTCTTGAGAGAAAGATGAAGACGCACAATACCGAAGAAATTGTAACCTTGAAATTTATTGAACTTTTTTCGAAACTAGATTTTGGCAATATTTTAGACTTATTGACAGATGATGTTGTGGCACATATCACTAACTCTGAAGGTGGCGAAGATATCGTTAGAGGTAGGCATAATTATTTGACTCGATTAAATTTAATGGATATTAGAAATGTTGATTTAAATATCAAGCCAACTCAATTAGTTACGATTGAAGAGAGCATGACTATGGTTATGGTTGAAGTTCAAGCGAGTAAAAATGATATGAAACTACATAATCATGCTACACATTTATTGGCATTTAAGTCAGGTAAAATAAAAGAAATCTGGATGGTGGAAGCATTACCAGAAGAGAGTGCTAAATTCTGGCTTTAATTAACTTGATTGTGTAAATAATGTATAAGACTTAATGATGCCTAAGGAAAAATATTTTTTTGCAAGTATTTCTGTAGCAGTCATATTTTCACCAGAAATTATGCCATCTTGATTCACTTTTAAATTAATATCTTCTCCACCAGTATTCTCTACGACAAAGCTATTGTTGCCTGGGTCAACGTGTATTACA
>JAOMSY010000105.1 GCA_028355575.1 Francisellaceae bacterium
GTCATCCACGCATTTGAAAACTTATCATAAGCACCCTCACCTAATATAATATGCAGATGAGGGTTATACTTGCCATCCCTACCATGGGTATGAATAAAGGTAATACAAGCTATATCTATCCTATCGTTATGGAAATAAGTGCGTATAAAGTCTAATAGAAAGTCATAGCTTAACTTCATAAAGCCTTTGTACAAATCATCTTTGTCTTCATAACATCTAAATGGCTCCCTAAGTTCCTGTGGGATACTCAGTACCATTTGGCGGTATTCAACCCCAACCATCAGACGACTACCAACCTTATCAAATGATTCTCTTGCCTTACGTTTAGCGCATTGCAAACAGCCCTTACCTTTACAACTAAAGTAGATTTTCCGATGATCCTTACCACAATTCAAACATTTGAATATTGCAAAACCATTTTCTTCCGTACAACAACTCAATACTTTGCGAATTTCGTTTTGGTAGTAATCTGATGCATACTCAGGGCAAGCATTCTTAAAATCTAGCCAATTATCAACAAATATAGATTTATATAATTCAATTTTGTCTTTAACTGACATTCAAAATTAGTGCTAATAATTACAGGTAAAGAAAAATGTATTTAATACAATCAGTAATTACAAATTTATATGCTTACAAACATATGATATAATCTCTCAATCCCTTATGTACCAATGCTTACAAATGGGTTTTCCTAGGTAGAATAAAAGAAAAACCTGAAACTTCCTATTCTTAGAACTGTTGGCATGTGCATTAATATCTAAAGTATTAGTATATGATTATTATATACTAGTTTAGTGTACATTGAAATCTCGTCACGAAGAATTTGTATACCAATGTATACCTTTGTTGGTCAATACTACCAGCCCTACCTGACAACCTTTCACTAGCTCACTTAATATAGTGCTATTTTATATATATTCGAAAATAGCCCGTTGCTATTACATAATTATAGGCACTGATAAGTATAATTCCCAAATTCAGAAATAAATATTTTTAGGTGCCTTATTTCATCTTGGAGTACTAGGCAAATATTATAAACCAATTTGATGGCTTTTAGGTTTGGCTAAATAAATCACCAGACTGATAATATCGCTTAGCAATATATTTACACTAACAGCTATTCATATTTAATATTGTAATGGACTTAAAACGATATCGCTATAATTCTTATGTGCATAATTAATCCTTATCAGAGAATTAATTACCCATACATAGCCACTGTCGTACATGTACGACAACCTTTAAAAAAAATTATATATTTATTGGAAATAGCAGTTTCGATTAACTACAATATAATGCAAACAAAGCAAGTGTCGTACATGTACGACAAGGAGTTAACTATGGTGAGAGTTATAGGTGTAGTGCAATCCAAAGGGGGCGCGGGTAAAACCACTACTGCAATGTCATTACTAGGTGGCTTACAAGAGCTAGGCAAATCAGCTGCATTATTTGATGTTGATTCAGACGAACCAGATTCCCACACCTGGTCTCAAAATGGTGAATATTTTGATTCTGTATTCAAGGTTGACCATAAGGATTTAAAGCAAGAAGTTGAAGCGAAAAAAGAATCTAATCAATTTGAATACATCATTCTGGATACACCGGGCGACTTAAAATCAGCAACTATGAAAGCACTATCATTATCAAAATTATGTATAATTCCATTGCAACCCAGTGGCATGGATTTGGCAGGTGCAATTGAAGTAGAAGATCTATGTCAAACACTTAATATAGACTATAGGTTCATACTTGTATGCTCATCAAACACTATAAACACTAGGGATGTGATGCGAATTTTAGATGAGAGGCCGTCAATAAAAACAGATATCCCACGGTCAGTGCACTTCGTCAATGCGTTTAATGAGGGTTCATACATAGGCGATGTTGCCAAAAATACCAAAAGCCACATTGCAATTAAAAAGGTTGTTAAAGAACTAATAGAAATCACAAAATAGGTAACATTTATGGCTGTATCAATAAAAAAGCATGACAACAAAGAGTCTATTGCTAAGGTTAAAAGTAGCGTCCAAAACATGCTAAATGATGACGCTCTAAAAATTGTTAATATCCCTGTTGAAGAAATTCAGGTTGACCAAAGCCAACCGAGAAAGTCATTTAATAATATACACGATCTTGCAAACAGCATAACAGCTGTTGGTTTAATACAGCCTATTATTGTGAAGCGAATAGAACACGGATATATGATTATTGCCGGTGAGCGGAGGTTTAGGGCATTTCTTCATCTAAATAAATCGACTATTCCTGCAATAATTAAATCTGATATCAATCAAATGAAGGTTGAATTTATCCAGTTACTAGAGAATGATGACAGGGAAAGCTTGAATCCTCTTGAAGAGGCTGATGCAATCCAAAATCTTTTGGATAAATATAGCTGCAGCATTAGAGATCTTGCTACAAAACTTGGAAAGTCAAAAGACTGGATCCAGTTAAGATCATCTCTATCAAAATCCCCAGATGAAATTAGAAGTATTGCTAACGAAGGTTTATGTCAGGATATCAAGTCATTAGCGTTACTGAGAAATCTATATGAAAATGATCAAGAAGGTTACCAGAAATGTTATTCAAAATTGATTACAGGGCAATTAAATAATATTAGAAAATATATTCAAGACTATAAATCTAGGGGTAAGTATACTCAAAACATTAAACCTAAAGAAGTTAAGAGTATTATCAAGTCAGATGATAAATTAATCCTAAAGCTTGCCAATAACACAGATGTTGAATACATATTAGCATCAAACTGTATCATTGATTCTCTTATAGATGGGGGAAACAATGACTGATGGCTCAAATAATTTAGTGGGTGATAATAAACCCACTGTACAGCTTACTTTTGATCTTATTACTAATGAGTTGATGAATGAAAAAGAAGATATAGAAAAATTCAGGGTCGCTCTTAAACAATTAACATTATCTAGTTTATTCACTACTGCAAGTAAAAAACAAGCCAGGGAAAGATTCAGTAGAAAAACTATTGTTACCTATGATGAACAGATACAGATAACCTATTCAGGTGATGAGTTAAGAACTGATGATGAAGATGTATTTATGTGCATATTAACAATGGCTAGTGAACAAAAGCTCGGTAATAATAATTACATGGTTGAAACGACTCACTATAAATTTTTAAAAATGCTTAACTGGCCAATCACTACTGATTATTATGACAAACTTGACTTAATACTTGATAGGTTTGTTGCGAGTTCCCTAACTGTGAAATTCAAAGAAAAAAATCTCAAAATGTCAATTTTAACTCATACTCTTGGCACAGGGGATGATCAGGGGCGTTGTGGAAATTTAAAAATATTTTTATCACCTCATATGCAAACTCTTTTCACCCAGGAGAATGTTACTTTGATTGACTCTGTAAAGAGAAATAAAATGTCTGCACTGGCGAATAAAATGCTCTCAATATTGAATGAGTATCCAGACGCTCGAATAGAATTAACTGTAAGTCTTATTTTTGAAATTTCAGGATCAACTGCAACTACTATCAACTTTAAAAAAATGCTCAAGAGGTCTTTAAAAGAAATGAAAGAAAGCTCATTGATTTCTAGTTTCGTTGTTACAAGAGATAATAAAGTGATTATTGATAGGTAATTTTACCGCAAAGCCTCAAACAGTAATTTATACATTCTATAAGTGGTACTCATACTATAACTTGAGTACCGT
>JAOMSY010000106.1 GCA_028355575.1 Francisellaceae bacterium
AGCTTGCTGTGAAATGGTATCGCAATGCAGCCAATCAAGATAATAACACAGCACAGTTTAACCTTGGAAATATGTATAGAAGAGGAAAAGGTGTTCCACAGAATTACCAATTGGCTTTATTTTGGTTTAAAAAATCTGCTAATCAAGGTATACCCCAAGCACAGACAAATTTGGGCAATATGTATCGCTTAGGTGAAGGGGTTGAAATAGATTATCAGAAAGCTTTTATATGGTATCAAAAGGCATCTGATTTAGGATTTGCTGAAGCTCAATTCAATATCGGTAGCATGTACCTGAACGGTGAAGGTGTGCCCCAAAGTAATGAAAAAGCATTAATTTGGTATAAGAAATCTGCGAATGCAGGTAATCAAGCAGCAAAATCCATTTATGACCAATTAATGAAAAAATAATAAGTTAAAATTTATTCGTCTAAATATCATCATTTTTTGAACTAGTTCGCCCATGCATCAGCTCATATAAACAAGGTAATATGAACAGCGTAAGCAATGTCGATGATATAATGCCGCCGATTACAACTGTTGCTAAAGGTTTCTGAACTTCCGCACCTATTCCCGTATTGAGCGCCATGGGAATAAATCCGAGTCCAGCAACCAATGCTGTCATAAGGACTGGTCTTAATCTAGTCAGCGCACCATTAATAATAGACTGTTGTAATGCACCTGTTTGATGCCATAGGTCACGAATAAAGGTAATCATAACCAATCCATTTAAAACAGATATTCCAGATAGCGCAATAAACCCCACGCCTGCAGAAATAGAAAAAGGCATGTCACGCAACCAAAGTGAAACAACTCCACCAATTAGCGCTAAAGGTACACCTGTAAAAATAATGAGCGGGTCTTTAAATGAGTTAAAAGCCATTATCAATAAAACTAATATAATGAAAAGTGTAATTGGCACAATGAGCATCAGTCGTTGACTGGCTGATTCCAGCTGTTCAAATGTTCCACCATATTTTATCCAATATCCAGGTGGTAAAGAGACTTCAGAATCAATTTTCTGCTTTACTTCAGCGACGAAAGTCCCTAAGTCTCTATTCCTGATATTTGAAGTCACTACGACTCTCCGTTTACCATTGACTCGACTAATTTGAGCGGGAGTAGGTGTAAGCTTAAGAGTTGCAATTTCTGATAAAGGTACATATCGTCCATCTGGTAATGAAACAGGCAAACTGTTCAGTTCATCAATATTAGTTCTGGTCTCATTAGGTAAGCGCACAACCAGTTTAAATCGACGATCACCCTCATAAATAAGACCGGTTGTTTCACCGCCTATCGCTGTCGTAATGAAATCTTGAAGCGCATTAACATCTTTTAAGCCGTAACGAGCAATAGCAATTCTTTTTGGTTCAACTGATAAAACAGGGATATCCGTCACCTGTTCGACTCGAGTATCTTCCGCACCATTAACCTTAGTTACTATGCGATTTATTTTAGTGGCTAACGTTAGTAATTCTTGCAAGTCATCCCCAAAAATTTCAATGCCTAAATCAGCCCTAACACCAGAAATTAATTCATTGAACCGCATTTGAATAGGTTGGGTAAATTCATAGTTATTACCTGGTATGTGTTCAATTTTCTTTTCAATCTCTTCAACCACTTGGGCCTGAGTTTGATCTGGATTTGGCCATGAATTTCGTGGCTTCAAAATAATATAGATGTCTGAAATATTTGGTGGCATAGGATCGGTTGCCACTTCTGCAGTACCCGTTCTTGCGAACACTTTTTCAACCTGTGGAACAGTCTGGATGATACGTTCTAACGTTTCTTGCATTTTTATTGCCTGGGTAAGACTTGTTCCTGGGGCCCTTATTGCTTGCAAAGCAATATCACCTTCGTTTAACTGTGGTACAAATTCAGAGCCTAATATCGTAGCTAAGTAGATACAGCAAGAAAGTACTAATAACATTAAACCTAAAATAACAACTTTAAACTGTAATGCTATTTTTAATAGTGGTTCGTATGCGGTTTTGACCAATAGGATAAATTTACTTTCTTTTTCATGTATCTTTCCTGTCATGAATATTGCCACTGCAGCTGGTACAATGGTTAGAGATAAAACTAATGCAATTAATAGGGCAATGACCACTGTAATCGCCATCGGATAAAACATTTTTCCTTCAACGCCAGTTAAGGTAAATAAAGGAATATATACCACGGTAATGATAAGCATTCCAAAGAGGCTTGGGCGAATAACTTCACTCGTTGCTTTTAAAACAACCTGAAAGCGTTCATTTTTAGAAAGTTGACCTGTATGTCGATGCTGCACCTCCGCAAGTCTGCGAATCGCATTTTCCATAATGATGACAGTACCATCTACAAGTAAACCAAAATCTAGCGCACCCAAACTCATTAAATTAGCTGAAACACCCATCTGAACCATCCCTGTTATGGTAGCAAGCATAATAATGGGGATGACAGCAGCTGTTATAATGGCTGCTCTAATATTGCCCAAAAGAAGAAATAAAATCACAATAACCAAAATCGCACCTTCCAATAAATTATTTTGTACGGTGGATACGGCTTTATTGACTAATGACATGCGATTATAGGCAGTGCCTATTTTAATCCCTTCTGGTAATGACTTTTGAATATTAGCTAAAGCCAAGGAAACATCATTAGCAACCACCAGAGAGTTTTCACCAACCAGCATCATGGCAGTACCCAAAACGGTTTCGATACCATTCTGAGTTGCCGCACCAGTTCGTAACTCTTTACCAATCGCTACTTCTGCAATATCTTTGATTTGTATTGGAATGCCGTTATTCGTGCTAACGACAACACTTTCAATTTGCTTAATTGATTTTAACTGGCCAGGTGAGCGTATTAATATTTGTTGGCCATTTTCTTCTATATAACCTGCACCTTGATTACGATTATTAAGCCTTAAAGCTTTAGAAATATCTGATAGTGTAATGTTAAATGCCAACATCTTCTGCAGGTTTGGCGTAACATGGTATTGTTTATCAAAACCACCAATGGTATTTACTTCAGCTACCCCTGGCGTTAATGCTAATCTAGGCCTTACAATCCAATCTTGTATTTCTCGTAAATCAGTTGCATTATAAGCTTCACCATTGGATTTAACTGCATCAGGCAAAGCTTCTATGGTATACATAAAAATTTCACCCAACCCTGTCGATATTGGACCCATTTTGGGTTCGATACCAAGAGGTAGATTATTCTTGATTGGAATAATACGCTCATTGATTAAATTTCTAGCAAAATATAAATCTGTGCCTTCTTCAAATACAACGGTAACTTGTGATAAGCCATATCGGGATATTGACCGTGTATATGAAAGTTTAGGCAACCCAGCCATGGCAATCTCGATGGGATAGGTAATTAGTTGCTCTACTTCTAATGGCGAATAACCAGGGGCAGAAGTATTAATCTGTACTTGAACGTTTGTAATATCTGGAATTGCATCAATTGGTAGTTTTTGATAACTCCATAAGCCAAAACCAATGATGGCTAATACAATAAGCATCATCAACCAGCGCTTATGAATAGATAAGCTAAGAATCTTATGAATCATGTTTAGGCCTCCAATTAGTGTTCATGTGATGCATTGGATTTTTCTAAATCAGCCTTAATTAAATAGCTATTCTCAGCAACGTATTGGTCACCTAGTTTTAATCCTGAGAGGATTTCAGTATATGATTTAT
>JAOMSY010000107.1 GCA_028355575.1 Francisellaceae bacterium
AATATTAGTCTTAAGCAACATGGGTGAAATGGGAGAATCAGCTGAAAAATATCATTGCCTTGTTGGTCAATGCATCAAACAGTCTTCGATTAAACATATTTTTTTATTTGGCGATGAAAGTCTCATTCAATTTATAAAAGAAGAAGCGGGTGAAAAAGCACAAACTTACCAAAAAAAATCAATGCTCATTGCTGAAGTTAAAAGACTGCTATCGGTTATTGATTCTGATACGTTAATGCTCGTTAAAGGCTCTAATGCAAACAAAATGGGCGAGGTCATTAAGGCTTGTTTCCCTAAACTATGATAAGGGTAAATTATGAAAACATATGATTATCAATATACGATTAAATTAGATGACATGGACTTTCAAGGCCATGTTGGCAACGCAAATTGGCTTATTTTACTTGAACGTGCCAGAGTTGAGCTTATCAAAGATTTAGGTTACCCCTATGATGAACTCGCTAGAGATGAATTGGGTTCAGTGGTCGCAAGAGCAAATTTAAGATACCTTCTACCTGCTTTTTACGATGATGTCATTACCATTTCAATTCAAATTACTGAAATAGGTGATAATCACCTAATGCTTAAACATAAATGCCGTAACCAAAATCGTAAGATCTGTTTAACTGCTGAATTGAAAATTGTCTTCATTAATAAAGCAGGGCGTCCCATTAATGTTCCTAAAACAATACGATCACATTTAGATGAAGGTAATTAACCCTTAAACTGGTAAATTATGTTCAGATTTGATTTATTTTTTCTATCATAATTTATTTCTGGTTAACATGACGCTTTCAAAAACATTCACATCTGTCATTGTTGGTTGTGCAGCCTCGATAGCTGCAGAAGCGTGTACAACAATTCTTGTCGGCAAAGATGCCTCAACAGATGGTTCAATCATCATTAGTAGAAATTCAGACAGCCACAGTGCTATTAATGCAAAACACTTAGTCATTCATCAAGATGTGGTACATCTAGAAAAAACCTATTTCAAATCTTCAAGCAATGCTTTCACTTACGAACTCCCAAAAATGTCATACCAATATATTGGTCTGCCATATTGGTACACCAATGATCATTCAATGGAGCAGGAAGGTAGTAATGCCTTTGGCGTAACCATTTCGGCAACAGAATCTATTTATAATAATCCTAAAGCGTTAGAAATTGACCCATATAATAAAAAAACAGGTATTTCTGAAGATGCTATTACCACCATCATATTACAGTCAGTCACAACAGCACGTGAAGGCATCGAATTACTTGGCAGTATCATTACCACCAAAGGCACTGCAGAAGGGTTTGGTGTTGCCATAGGTGATAAAGACGAAGTTTGGTACTTAGAGACCGCTGCTGGACATTTATGGGCAGCTGCCAAAGTGCCTGATGACAGCTATTTTGTATCCGCCAATCAATCTCGTTTGCAACAGATTAATTTAGCAGATAAACAAAATTATTTAGGTTCACCAAACTTGATTGCATTTGCCAAAGAAAATAAATTATTCACTGGTAATGACAAAGAATTTGTTTTTCGTAAAGCTTATGCAAGATATATTCCAGAAGACGTTACCTATAATTTCTTAAGGGTCTGGACCTTACAAAACATGTATTCTCCAGAATTAAAGTTCAGCAAAACAGAAGATGATAGCCCTACTTTTTTAAAGCCTGAGAAGAAAATAAGTGTTAATGAGGTGATGACTGGTTTACGCAATCATTACCAGGGCACCGCCAATGACCCTTATGTGAATAATAATTACAAAGAACCCTATCGACCCATTTCAGTTTTTCGTGAAAGTAACTCTCATGTTACCGCAGTGAGAAATAACTTACCCATTGATATTGCTAATATCGTTTATATTGCATTGGGAATGAACTCTTTATCAATCTATCTACCGTTCTACTCAAGTATCAGTCAAGTGCCGGAGCCTTACAAGCTAGGAAATGATCATTCCAGTGATGACTCAGCCTATTGGATATTCCGCAAAGTGCAGACCTTAGCTATGTTAGATTTTGAAAATTATGCACCCATTGTTCAAAAAGCTTACGCCAAACTTTTTGATAAAATAGAAACAAAGCGCATAAAAATGGAAAAAGAATACTTAAAACTACATAAAAAAAATATTACACAAGCGCGTACCAAAGTCCAAGCGTTTATAGACTGGGAAGTTAATGCAGCACTTGATCTCGCTAAGAAATTAGCCAATGAGTTAATGACTCTGGAAACCATTAAAATTAACAATAAATATGAGTTCCCTGGGGCATAAATACAAAAATATGCCTTAAAAATAAACCGAAAGGTCCATCGTTAATGCGCTAGTGTATTCATTGTTTGGTAGCCCTAACCAACTCAGCTCCAAACCTAATAAAACTTGTGGTGTTAGGATAGGTCTTTGGACAAACGCGATGATTTCTTTATTCACACCTTGTAGTTGAGGCCCAAAGGCTTCCTGACCAGGCACGCTAAAGAACATATTGTTCGTGTTATATGATTGACTCCAAGTTAGACCAAATGTGGTCACTTCATCAAACATGATTGGAGATGTGGTTAACTGTATATACCATGCGCCCGCAAAACCATTATTGGTATAGTCTGCTTTTTCAGTCAAACCAGACCAACCCATATAAACACCATAGATCGAATGGGTCACATGTCCCTCAATATTAATCATTGAGTTTTGGCTTTGAATAGGCTCAAGTGACTCACTAGCAACTGTATTTGTAGGCAAGCCTGTCACCGGGTCAGTTTCAAATGTTCGAACTAATCCATTATTTGCAGCCATACCCGTATTGGCCCAATTAAAGATATAAGCAATATTAAAACCGTATCCTAAAGTTGTATCAGGCACAGTACCAGAATAAAACATGCCCGCCATAAAATTTCCATTATTCGTCGCACTGCTTCCTGTAGAACTTTGATCTTCTAAGGCAAATCCTGCAATACTAATATTCAGCCCATTATCGTAATAGCTCAACATGGCATTTGTAAACTGAGAGGGTTGGAAATAACCTGATGTTAAGCTTGCTGTCCAAGGACCACCACCCGCCCAAACGCCCGTTGGCACTTCACTTTTACCCACGGTAACAAATAATGGACTTTTTCCTAAATGACCAAAAGTCACAAAGGCATATTCAAGATAAGGGTCTGTTATATCAGCCCCATCTATTCCAAAAAATGCAGAAACCCATTCATTTAAGTTCGTCAATAAATATAAATCGGCACTCGTTAATGCCATATCAAAACCTTGTCCATAGGCATCAACTGAAATATAAGGTTGAGGTGTCTTGCCAATATCATTATTGAAATTATCTCCCCATACATATGAAGCATCGGTCTCAAGATAACCACCAAAGACCATAAAATGGTCACCATAATATTTTTCACCTAATAATGCATAAACTGGTAAATAGGCACCTGGCACAATTCCGAACGTTGTCGCGGCACCAGAGTCAGTATCGTCTGCATACTTAACTAACTTACCTTGTGTTACCAGGTAAGAGCCTTTTTTTAATTTTGCTTTATTATAATTGAGTTCTATTGTTGTTGAACCTGGCACCAAGTCCGTCATTACCTCACCCTGGTGATAGCCCGGGTCAATTATTTTTTGTTCAGTTTTTTGATATTTTGATTCTAACTTGGATATCTGTTTCTTTAGGATTTTTTTCTGATG
>JAOMSY010000108.1 GCA_028355575.1 Francisellaceae bacterium
TTTATCCAACATCTTACCTGCATCTTCAGCAATTTTTTGAGCATTTGCATTCTGATGCTGATAATTCCAAGTATTTTTAATTGTTCCCAAAGTTGCCAACAATGTCGTAGGTGTTACAACAACAATTTTTTTATTAAATGCTTTTCGAAATAAATCTTCATCATGTTGAAATGCAACTACAAAGGCAGATTCAATTGGCATAAACATTAGAATAAAATCAAGACTATTCACATTTTTCAAGTTTTCATACTGTTTATTTGAAAGCGATTCAATATGTTGTTTAACTGCTTGAATATGCGCCTTTAGATAAGTTCCTTTTAAATCCTCATCATCTTCATTGGTATAAGCCTCATAGGCATTTAAAGAAACTTTTGAATCAATAATAACATCACGCTTATCAGGCATATGCACCACTACATCTGGCCTGAAAATTTTATCTGACTCATCTTTAACGGTTACTTGAGTTTCATACTCAATACCATTTCTTAAGCCAGATGTTTCCAATACTCGCTCAAGTATTAACTCACCCCAAGCACCTTGTTTCTGTTTGTTACCCTTGAGCGCTCTTGTTAAATTCTGTGCCTCAACATTCATCTTTTGATTTAATTCAAAAAGCTTACCAAGCTCACCTTTTAATGATGCCCGTTGCTGAGACTCTTCACTATAGACTCTATCAACTTTGTGCTTAAACTCATCCAAATTTGTTTTGAAAGGCTTTAATACATCATCAAGCTTGCTTTGATTAATATCAACAAACCGTTTACTTTTTTCTTCGAATATATCATTCGCAAGGACTTTAAAGTTATTTGACAATTCTAACTTTGCTGACTCAAGAAGTTTAAGTTTTTCTTCCATGCCTTCAAAAGTTTTTTGCAACTCTACTTCTAACTCGGATATACGCTTTTGTTGTCTAATTTCATTTTCAGAATGAACCCTTAATTGAGAATTCTTCTGCTCAATTTGATCCACCTTATCCAACATATTCTCTTTTGCGCTCTCTAACTGAGATTCTAATTTTGAAATATGGCTAACGGAATTGATTTTATGCTCTTGCAATGAGTCAACTTGATGCTCCAATGAAGTTATTTTATTTTTAGAATTCTCCAATGACTCGGTAGTTTGTGAAAATTTGAACTCTGATTCAGCTAGCTTATGTTTACTATCAGACTGTTTTTTCAAAAAAGATAAACTACAAACCAATACACCAATTGCAAAACCAATTACCAGAAAAAGCACATAGGTTAAAATATCCATATTTTCCTATACAGTCTCTGAGTTCCTAAGTGACGGGAAGCCTAATTTTTCTCTCTCAGCATAATAGCTCTCAGCAACACCTTTAGAAAGAGATCTGATTTTGAGGATGTATCGCTGTCTTTCTGTAACTGATATTGCATGTCTAGCATCTAATAAATTAAAGACATGAGATGCTTTTAACATCATTTCATAGGCAGGTAATGGCAAATTCTTATTAACTAAACGCTCACTTTCTTTATCTAAAAAATCGAACTGTCTAAATAGCTCCTCAACGTTCGCTTCTTCAAAGTTATAGCGAGACATTTCAACTTCGTTTTGCTTAAAAACATCTCCATAATACACTTTACCACTCGGCCCTTCCGACCAAACCAAGTCATACATACTATCGACACCTTGCAAATACATTGCAATACGCTCAAGTCCATAGGTAATTTCGCCAGTTACCGGCTTACAATCTAATCCACCAACTTGCTGAAAATAGGTAAATTGGGTTACTTCCATTCCATTAACCCATACTTCCCAACCCAGTCCCCAGGCACCAAGTGTCGGTGACTCCCAATTGTCCTCAACAAAACGCACATCATGTACCTTTGTATCAATTCCTAGCTTCCTTATTGACTCAAGGTATAGCTCCTGAATATTTTCTGGTGATGGTTTCATAATAACTTGGAACTGATAATAATGTTGCCCACGATTAGGGTTTTCACCATAGCGTCCATCTGTTGGTCTTCTGGATGGTTGGACATAGGCTGCATTCCAAGGCTCTGGGCCAATGGAGCGTAAAAATGTAGCCGGATGAAACGTACCAGCACCCACTTCCATGTCGTAAGGCTGTACGATAGTACAACCTTGTTTAGCCCAATATTGTTGTAATGTTAAAATGATATCCTGAAACGTAAGAACTGAGTTATCCATATTGTCATCGTGCGATTTTAGATGGAACTAGTATATCAAACTCAAGATAATCCTCTATCAATTATTAATCCCAAGATTTATAGGCGCTTCCATAAAAATAGACTTCTACCAGATATCCCAATTTATTTAGATGCTTTCTCATCCATAGGCTCGAGATGATATGTATGATGCCCATTATATTCTGTATCATATATAATCACACGCGTATTTTTAGGCATACTCTGTGCTGGATATTCATCAAACTGCAAAGGTGAGACCTGACCATCTCTTACAACATTATATTGATATAAGCCCATTGAGTGTTCACGACTTGCATAAACATAACCACTTCCTGCACCTATCAGCGCACCACTACCACCACCAATAAGCCCACCAACTATTATTCCTCCACCTACGCCACCAACGTAGCAAGGAACAACTAATATACCAAGCGTAACTACTGTACAAAGAGTGCCAGCAACTAAACCTACACCACCAACAACACCACCTACAACACCACCTACAACAGCGCCAGTTCCTAGACCAATCTCAGTGCCATGTTCAGTGGTATCAGATATATAAGTATCTTTAGGTGGTTTTTTCACTTTGGTTTCAGAGGCAACAACACCTTCACCAATTTTCACAGTCTTAGGAAAACTGCAGGCCATTAAACTCAATACACCTGCCACTATAAAAAGAGATAAGTGTTTTTTTATTATCATAACAAATTAATACCAATCCCCAATGATAATAAACCAGCAGTTGGAACTTGTTGTGAACCCTGAATTTGCATATAGGCTGCTTCTAAATAGAACATTTTTGTAAGGTCATATCCAGCACCAACAGACCAATAAAAGTTATAGTTTGTTTGAGAACCAACATTACTGAAACTACTTTGAGTGAGCGACCCAAGTCCAACCTTTCCCATAACATAAAGATCAATAGGCAAATCTACTTGACCCTTAAGCGCCACATGGTAACCATTCAAAGAGGGATTTTCTGTTTGATTGTTATTTGTATACTCCAAATCAGTAAAACCATTATAACCAACTTCAGCAGCTAAAAATGGTAAGAAAAATATCCCAACGTTAACTTGGTAACCCAATAATCCTTTTTTCTGATTATCCCAGCCATCTATAGAATTTGAACCCGTATTTGCATAACCCAAATTTACGTCACCGTAAAATAATGCATTTGCTGAAGTTGTTAGACAGAATAAACCCAGGATAATAAAGCTTTTGATTTTATTTAATTTCATGTTCTTTACAGAGTGTAGTGTTATTTTTTATTCTAGAATAGAGTTAAAAAATTACTAGGAAATAACATAAATTAGGCATTAATGAATGAAAGTTACATGATTTTTTACTATGCTTAAATGAAAATAAACTATGAATAATTATCTATGAAAGCAAAAACTATTTTTATTATTGTCATCATTATTGCCATTATTGTGATTGCATTTGTCATTAAAAATAATG
>JAOMSY010000109.1 GCA_028355575.1 Francisellaceae bacterium
AGGTGCAATATGGTGCATACCTGCTTTTAAGAATATTTTATTTCCAACTCTTTCAGGCATGACAAATAACTCATATTTATCTTCAGGAGTGAGTTCTAGGTAACTATTTTTAAAATTATGGTTATTAATTGGGATGAAGATTAATGGTATTCGTTGTCTTGATATAATTGAATTCAGTTTAGGGTAACAGGTTGTATTAGCGTTCATTGCTAGAATAACTTTCTTCGCGTGGAGGACTGTTTGAGATCGATCACATTCAACTTCAATAGACATGCCTTTGTCATTATGAGAAATAAACGTTGCTTTTTGATTATAGCTAAAAGTAACACCATTATTTTTAGCTATCTCTTGAAAGGTGAGGGTGGTTTCAGTTGGATCAAGAATTCCTAGTAAATTATCAGAAGTCTGTTTTTCAATGATAGCTGTTTCGTCCGTATATAACGGTCTTAAATACGCATCAAATTTGGGGTTATTCCGAGGATGATTAATAATTTCAGCTTGTATATGGTTAGTGTCAATTTGATCAATAATATGGTTTAACTTGTTAGAATGTTTTTTACAGAAAGTAATACAATCTCCTGGATAATATATGTTTGAGTTAGCTTCATATAATTCATTATAAATTTGATTCGAGATTGGCAATAGGTCAATATAGGCATTACATTCTGATCCTGTTGCTCGACCAGTAATTCTCGAATGCCCAATACTCGATTTTTCAGGTTTACCATGCATAGATTGTTCAATAACAATTACACGATACTGCTTATATTTGGATAGCTGGTAAGCAATGCTGCTACCCATGATGCCTGCACCAATGATGGCGATATCATATTGCATGCGATAAATTTCCTGTTTATCTCAACGATATCCAACTCTATCTTAATTTTACGTATCTAGCTATCTGAATAAGAAGAGTTATTAACTTATTTAGTTGAAACATTTTTATGATATATGATGCATCGCGAAATAAAAATAATTCTACATATCAGTATGTTAAGTATAATTTATCAATTGTAAGGAGTTATATAGCCTACATTTATCATTGTTTGAAATATATTCAAAGTTTGCAATGTTTATTCGGAGTTTACTAATAAAAAAAACAGGAGATAGCAAATGAAAAAATTAGGCTTAACAGCATTAGCAGCAGGATCAGTATTACTTTCAGGTTGTGCGAGTATGAATCAAAGTCAGCCATCTGCACCTATTAGTGGTGCAGTGAATGTACCATTAACTGCAAGTGTTGATGTAGGTAAGGACATTACAGGCACTTCATCTGCAACAATTATTTGTGGATTCTTGTCAGTTGGTGGTGACAGTAAGTTTGCTGATGGCGTAGTATATTCTGGTGGTGCTTCAGACGGATGGTTTGATACAGTTGCCCCAATAAAATCAGCAGCAGCATATAATGCCGTTACAGCAGGAAATGCTGATATATTAATTGCACCAAGGTATACGATAGATACGCAAGACTACTTCGTGTATAAAACAGTTACGGTTACAGTTACTGGTAAAGCGGGTACAATCAAAAACATTAGCTCTAAATAAGCAGTAATCTTAATAATATAAAAACTCTATTCACTAGAGTTTTTACTTCTAAGTAAAATTTCTTAAACCTACTACATCTTTTGGTAATTTAGTAATCAAATCCTTAGTTGATATACAACTATTTTTGCTTAATAAGTGCGCTATAAAAAAGTAGGTTAGCATTAATCAATTTCTCTCTATAGTAATTACTCAATTAACCTAGAACAAAAGAATGTAATATCAATTACATTAATTAATGCTGCTGTTTTTAGATTTATCTAACTCAGCGACCAAATGTATCTGTAACACGCTGGCGTACCATAGCGGATTTAACACATATGCGTTATTTTTTTGAATCGACACAAAGCCCTAATGTAATCTGGTTGGACTTAGATAAGCTTGATTTTACTCAAAATGCTGAAGTAAAACCGCTAAGTTTAGGTGAATCGCCTAATTTGGTCGGGAATGTTTCTGATTGTTTTGTATCAAAAAAAGCTTCAATTTCATCTTTCCCCATGTCTTCAGGGTGTTTTTTCTGTTTCCCACTGTTGTTTAACGATGTAGTATTACATTTTTATAAGCTATTTAAGTGATAATAGTGCTATCAATTGTGGGTTAATAGTATAGCCAGTATGATTATGTTTACTATTACTTGTTAGTTTTCAGGATGAGACCGTGACTATACCTAGTAAACCAAGACTCGATGGGCTGCTAGAAGAATATAAGGCGCAGCCTGTCGGAGACGGCTACATAGACATAATTGTATCGAGACAGAACTATCGCTCTTTCGCAAAAGCAATTATTGAAAATGGATTTATCATCGAAGCCATAAGTTGGTGGGAGTATCTTGAAGACAATGACGCCCCGAACACTTATGGTATGGGTGGGCCTCGCAGCACGTTTTGTCCAGGTTGGTTTGCTGAAACTTGTACTGGTGTAGATGAAGTGCCGCGTTCGAACGACGCTTTGGCCAAAATTGTCGAAATAGTTGAGGGCAAAGTTCTTGGTGAGTATGGTGGGAAACAGGTAAGTTTTAAAAAAACGCAATCGCTGACACCTGCATTCTGGATAAAAGTCGATGAAAGCTGGAAAAGCAGGCAGTAGCATATGAATACTATCAAGCGCATGTTATCGGACTGGTTTTCCGCTGCGCTCCAAACCAGCCGCAAATGCGGGCGTTAGTTTCATTTTTAGAGTCAGTGGAATGAATCAACAAAAATTTCTACAAGTTTTAGATAGTACACCGCTAATATCGATCGACATAATTCTGAAAGATGCTTCGGACAAAGTGCTTCTAGGTTATCGCAATAACCGGCCCGCACAAGGCTATTGGTTTGTACCAGGCGGTCGAATTCGAAAGAACGAAACGTTAGAAAAAGCTATGTCACGTATTTCGAAAGTAGAATTGGGCTTTGAAATAGCGCTTGATGAAAGCAGGTTACTTGGTGCGTATGACCATATCTATGAAGACAATTTCCAGGGTGTGCAGGGTGTAAACACTCACTATGTTGCGCTAGGTCATGAAGTCATTCTTCCAGAGGGGCAAATCCTTACATTCGATTCACAGCATTCTGAAATCAAATGGTGGTCCATAGAAGATCTGCTCGCTTCTGAAATCGTCCATGAAAATACAAAAGCATACTTTCGTGGTCGTTGACCAAACAAGGTGCTCAAGCCGAACCTTTACCTACGCTCCACAGGCGGCTTCGCTTCGCTCATTATACCTCGCCACGCTATACTCTCGGTTCGGACGGCTTAGCAATGCGTTATGTTTATTGCACAATTTGACTAACCGGAGAGTCTAATGTTCCTAGAAAGAATCCACCATGTTGCTATAATTTGTTCCGATTATCATAAGTCTAAAATATTTTACACGGAAACCCTCGGCCTTAAGATCCTTGCGGAAAATTATCGAGAAAATCGAAATTCATACAAGTTAGACTTAGCACTACCAAATGGCGATCA
>JAOMSY010000011.1 GCA_028355575.1 Francisellaceae bacterium
GACAAAAAATCCAACAATCCAACACCAAAAGGCACACTTGCCAAGTTTTTCATTCAATTTAAATCCAAATATTTTTGGGAACCAAAAGACAACACCCGCGAAGTAACCAAATACGACGCCACCAATAATTGTGTTATGGAAATGAGCAATTAGGAATAAGCTATTATGTAATTGGAAGTCTACACCGGGTACAGACAATAATACGCCTGTCATACCACCAATAGTGAATGTGAATAAGAATCCGATCGTCCATAGCATAGGAGAGGTAAACTCAATACGTCCCCGATACATGGTAAATAGCCAGTTAAAAATTTTAACACCAGTTGGTATGGCAATAATCATGGTTGTTATACCGAAGAAGGCATTAACATTTGCACCTGACCCCATCGTAAAGAAATGGTGAACCCAGACCACAAAAGAGAGGATGGTAATTGCTAGTAATGCCCAAACCATCGTGGCATATCCAAATAATCGTTTTTTAGAAAATGTAGAAACAATTTCAGAAAATATACCAAACGCAGGTAATACCAAGATATAAACCTCTGGATGACCCCAGGCCCATATCAAATTGATATACATCATCGGATTACCACCAAAATCAGAGGTAAAAAAGTGCATTCCCATTAATCTGTCTAAATACAACAAACTAATTGATACGGTTAAAATAGGGAAAGAGATGACAACCAGAATCATCGCAGTTAATGCGCTCCAAGTAAAAATAGGCATTTTCATTAATGTCATGCCAGGGCAGCGCATTTTCATAATAGTAACAAAAAAGTTAATCCCTGATAATAATGTCCCAATTCCTGAGATTTGCAGCGCCCATATATAATAATCTACCCCGACCCCTGGGCTATATTTAATGCCCGAGAGTGGTGGATATGCTAACCAGCCTGTTGCCGCAAAATCGCCAATAACAAGTGAGACATTAACAAGTATGGCACTAACTGCAGTCAACCAAAAACTAAGTGAGTTCAAAAACGGATAAGCTACATCACGTGCACCAATTTGTAATGGTACAATCAAATTTAGCAAGCCAAATAAGAAAGGCATTGCCATAAAGAAGATCATGATCACGCCGTGAGCAGTAAATACCTGGTCATAATGGTGGGGTGGTAAATAGCCTTGTGATTCACCAGCAGCAACTGCTTGTTGAGTTCGCATCATCACCGCATCTGAAAAGCCACGGAATAGCATAATAGCCGCAACAATTAGGTACATAACACCAATTTTTTTATGATCTACAGATGTAATCCATTCACGCCATAACCAAGTCCATTTTTTAAAATAAAACAGAATTGCAATCACAAAAATTGCACCAAGTGCCATCATAATAGCAGCACCTGCAATGATCGGGTCATGTAAAAATGGAAGTGAATCTATGGTAATTTTTCCGAACATATTTATACCCTTTAAATTAAAGTTTTACTTCTTGATGCATGTTATGGTCAATATGATGCATATCAGGCGTCATAAACTTGTTAATAACAGCTTGGAACAGTTTGTCTTGTACTGGTGAAAAATATTCAACTTTATTGTTTTCACTCGGCTTAATAATTTTATTGTACTCAGTCATATCTAGTGTATGGTTAGTTTGTTTAACTTCACTTACCCAATTTTCATACTCGGCTTCAGCACTTGCTTTAGCAGTAAAAATCATCCCGGAAAAACCTTCACCGCTAAAATTACTCGAACGTCCAGTATAGCTTCCTTTCTCATCTGCAATTAAATGCATTTGAGTTTGCATTCCTTCCATTGCATATATTTGTCCAGCCAAGCTTGGAATGATAAATGCATTCATTGGTGCATCAGAAGTAATTTTAAATGTAATAGGTACATCTACAGGGAATTGAATATAATTAATTGTCGCAATATTTTGTTCTGGATAAATGAATAACCATTTCCAATCAAGCGCAATTGCTTCAATGACAATTGGCTTTTTATCTGATTCAATATCAAGTGGTTTGTATGGGTCTAGCCTGTGTGTTGATATCCAAGTAATAATGGCTAGTATCACAATTATAATACAAGGAATTGTCCACCAAATTATTTCTAGAGTTGTATTGTGAGACCAGTTTGGACTATAAGTTGCTTTTTTATTAGAAGCCCTATAACGCCATGAAATATAAAAAATTAAAAATATAACTGGCAATACGACAATTAGCATTAACAGTACCGACACAATGAGTAATGTTTTTTGATCAGCCGCAACCATGCCCTTTGGGCTCATAAACGACATCGCACAGCCACTTATAAATAAAGTAGCAACGAGTAAGACACCTATTTTAAATATATGTCTTGCAGATACCATTTTTTTCAAATGATGGATAAGATTTACTATTTTTTTCATATACTAACCTATATATACGTGTGAGATGAACGCATAAACAACATTTAGAACGTAATTAAATCCGGTAATAAAGGCTGCTACTCCCCACCAAATACTTACTCACTCCCTGAGCAGATTTTCCTTATACATTTCAAAACTTCTTACAACCTATCATTGTTCAATAAATGGCTCAAAATAAAAGCATAAATTGAAAATTCTATAGGTATCAGTATATTGCCCAATATCACTTGTTAGATCAACCATGTTACTCTGCTATAAATCAAATTATTTTTTAAGTTCCAGTTGATTTGGCTTATGTTCGTGAGAGTGTACGTTTACTTGGTTTGAATCTAGACAGGCTTTTTTTCAAGAACTTAGAGAAATAGCTGTATTGTCCAAATAATGTTCCTATTGAGATAAGTAGTACTTGATAAATGGGCAAGATTAGGAGGATCCTAATCGGCCAGAATATCCAAGGTGAAGTCGTTTCAACGTTCAACCCAACAAGTTCAGTAATGGGATAGGCTATTTTAACTGATAACGAACCAGCTAATGCAAATACAGTAAAGATAATGGTTAATTGAAAGTAGGAATCAACTTTCCAAGTTTCTTTTGATAATAATTTAGAAAGGATTAATAAAAAACTACTTAGCTTAGTTGATTTTAATCGGGTTTCAGCCATTAGTGTCAGAATATGTGTTTAATCAGGCAAGTATACAAAAAAAAGAATTTAAGAATAAAGCAATATCACATTAAGCTTAAGCTAATAATGCGTTTTCTAGAACGTCAATATGATTTTGCTTTTGAATATATTCTTCTGAAGTAAATAATATTGTAGAGAGGTATCTTTCTCCTGAGTCAGGCAGGATCACAACGATGGTCTTATCATTATAATCAGATGATTGATCAAATAGTTGCTGTACTGCTGCGACTGCGGCACCAGATGAAATTCCAGCTAGAATGCCTTCTTTAGCCATTAATGCAGCAGCATATTTAAAGGCATCTTCATTAGTAACACCTTGAGTTTCATCAACCATTGTAAGATCTAAGTTATTGGGTACAAAACCTAAGCCAATGCCCTGAATTTTATGCGGGCTAGGCTTAAGGGGCTCTTTATTTAGAGTCTGCTTAATCACTTGAGACTCAAAGGGTTCAATCGCAACAGAGGTTATGTTTTTACCTTTCTGGTTTTTAATATAACGTGAAATACCGCTT
The DNA here is from genome assembly GCA_028355575.1 of Francisellaceae bacterium. Taxonomy (GTDB): domain Bacteria; phylum Pseudomonadota; class Gammaproteobacteria; order Francisellales; family Francisellaceae; genus CAJXRW01. The sequence continues at coordinate 3,545 of JAOMSY010000011.1, forward strand.
AAGGTACCACCTGTTCCGACACCACTAATCAATACATCTATCTCTCCATTAGTGTCTTTCCAAATTTCTGGACCTGTGGTTTTTTCATGGATCTCTGGGTTAGAAGGATTATTAAACTGCTGAAGCATATAATATGTTTGAGGATTTTCCTTTGCCATTTCAGTGGCGTGATTGATGGCGCCCTTCATGCCTTGGCTGCCTGGGGTTAGCACTAATTGGGCACCAAGTGCTGCCATTAGCTGTCTTCTTTCAATACTCATTGTTTCAGGCATAACTAATACAAGTTTGTATCCCTTGCTTGCGGCACCCATTGCTAGGGCAATACCGGTATTGCCACTAGTTGGTTCGATAAGAATTTTATCTTTTGTTAAAATGCCTTTTTTCTCAGCATCAAGAATCATGTTATAACCAATTCGACACTTCACAGAACTAGCTGGATTTCTAAATTCAACTTTACCATAGACTTTCTTTCCTGGGAAAAGTTTGCTTAGGTGTACTAATGGTGTGTGGCCGATAGTTTCAGAATTATTCTCATATACTTTTTTACTCATCTAATTCTCCTAGATTTATAATGCTTTCGAAACGAGCTCTGTATGACTCGATTGGTTATTTTTGAATTGTAGCGTAACACAATTATCTTTTGATTTTGCTGGACTGCCAATAACGGTCTGGTTTTTAGTTACATTCTTTACTACGACAGAGTTAGCACCAATGATGACATCATCACCAATAATGATGTCGCCTAATACTTTAGCGCCAGCGCCAATCACTACTCGGTTACCAATCGTAGCATGTTTACTTGATTTTGCCTTTCTTTCATCAGAATCTTGGATATTAAAATCAAAAGGGCGTGCACCTCCAACGGTAACCCCATGATAGACTAGGCAGTCATCACCAATTGTGGCACGTGACCCAATAACAATGCCAGTGCCATGATCTATAAAAAGTCGCTTTCCAATGACTGCAGCTGGATGAATTTCAACATTGGTAATTGCGCGCGTAATGGTTGAAAAGAATTTGGCCATTAATTTAAACTTATGATTCCATAACCAATGGTTGATTCGGTATGACCATATCGCATGCATGCCAGGATAGTTGAGTAATACATCAAGCTTGCCAATGGCAGATGGGTCTTTTTGTATAATGTTATTGATATCTTCTCTAATGCCTAACATATCTGCTACCTTTATGAATTATTATAAATTGAGTTATTTAGCTGCTCTGCACTGCCGTGTAAGGGATTAACATGTAATCCACATTCTCTTGTTAAGCCAAAAAAGCGTGTTTCATTTTCTGATATATCTTCAGAAAGGGGTTTGGTGGTATGGGTATCACCTATGCTCACATAACCTTTTTCCCAAAGTGGGTGATAGGGTAAGTTGTGTTTTTTTAAATAAACATGAATGTCTTTATTTGACCAATCCAGTATTGGCAGTAGCTTATAACGGTTATCTTGATTTGAAAGGAACTGCATTTTGCTTCTTTCTTCTGATTGAGACCGACGCAAGCCAACCATCCAAACTTCTGATTCTAGCTCATTTAAGGCATTCTGCATGGGTACAACTTTATTGAGTTCGTTGTATTGGTGAATACCGTCCAGCCCTTTTTGCCAAAGTTTACCATAACGCGCTTCTTGCCAGGCTGGGCTAATATGATTGCGAAATACCTTTAAGTTTAAACCAAGTCTTTTAGTTAAATCGTCGATAAATTGGTAAGTTTCTTTAAATAAATAACCTGTATCAATCAATATAACAGGAATATCTTTTTTAATTTTCGTGGCCATATGCAGCATTACAGCTGATTGAGCACCAAAGCTTGATGATAGAACGATTTTGGGTGAAATGTGTTGTATTACCCAGTTAATACGCTCTTCTGGTGATAAATTAGCTAATAACGCATTTGTTTTTTGATCAATTTTCATGGAATAATCTCCCTTCGGTGACTTCCTTGATATAACCTTTACGAATTGTAAAGTCGCCAAATCTCTCCTTGGGTTGACGGTTTTTGGAATAGTCCTGAATAATCACTTCTAGCTTCTCAAGTATTTGTGATTCATTCAGGCTCTCTAAATATAATTTATTTAAGCGTTGCCCAACAAAACCGCCGCCTAAATACAAGTTATAAAGGCCTGGCGCTTTGCCAATTAAAGCAACTTCAGCTAAAAATGGGCGAGCACAACCATTCGGGCAGCCTGTAATGCGAATGGATACTTCTTCATTTTTGAGGCCGTTTTTGGTAAGTAATGCATCAAACTTAGTAATAAAGTCAGGTAGATATCTTTCAGCCTCTGCCATTGCTAATGCACAAGTTGGTAGGGCTACGCATGCAATAGAGCGTTGACGCGTTGTGGTTAAACGCTCTGCTGTTAAGATATCATGTTGTTTAAGTAGCTTTTCAATTTTACCACGGTTCTCGTTTGTTATTTGAGAAATGGTTAGATTTTGATTTGGCGTCAATATCATTTCACCATTATGGATCTCAGCAATTTCTTTTAAAGCAGTACGAATTTTCAATTTCTCTTCATCAACCACGCGTCCCTGTGGGATAAATAGGGTGATATGATGCTTACCATCAGCGCCTGTCTTCCAGCCATATTCGTCACCTGATGAATTGAACATTACTGCATGTGCTGGGCCTAAATTGTAACCTAGACGGTTATTCAACTCTGTGCTTAACCAGTTAATACCCCTGTCATCAATAGTGTATTTGAAACGGGCACGTTTACGATTACTTCGATTACCAAAGTCACGCTGAATGGTGACAATTTTTTCAGCGACATCAACCACTTGTTCAGGCAGACAGGATCCAATGTTACTTCCTGCCCTAGGGTAGGTTGTTTCATCACTGTGTGTTGTACCCATACCACCACCGACAACAATATTGAAAGCTTTAAGTTTGCCGTCATTAATAATGGCAATAAAGCCGATATCTTGAGAATAGACATCAATGTCGTTATAGGGTGGAATGGCGATACCAATTTTAAATTTTCTTGGTAAATACGTTTGCCCGTAGATCGGCTCTACTGGAGGCTCAGAGTTGACCTGTTTACCGTCTAACCATATTTCATGGTAAGCAGAAGTTTGAGGGGTTAAGTGTGCACTAATATCATCCGCAACTTTAACTACTTCGTGAAATACTGGTCCTAAATGTGGAGCAATTGAGCACATGACATTTCTGTTGACATCACCACAAGCTGCCAAGGTATCTAAAAGGGAGTCATTAATTTCTTTAATGGTTTGCTTTAAGTTGGTCTTGATTACCCCATGCAGTTGAAATGCTTGACGGGTGGTTAAGCGAAAATTTTCTTCTCCATACTTGCTGGCTAGGTCATCAAACAATAGCCAATGCTTGGTATCAAACACACCACCAGGAACACGTGAACGGATCATGAAACTGTAGGCTGGTTCAAGTTTTTGTTGTCTTCTTTCAGCACGAATATCACGATTATCCTGTTGATATATCCCATGAAACTTAATGAGCTGTTGATCATCTTCGCTGATCGCACCTGTCACGTTATCCAGTAAACCTTCTGAGATAGTACCGCGTAAATAATTACTTTTTGTTTTGATGCCCTCATTAACAGATAATTCTAACTCTGGATTATCATTTGCCATTAGTAAACATCCTTATGATAGCGTTTTGCTTTTCTCAAATCGGTTAAATAGGTTTCTGCGACGGATTTTTCACACTGTTTTTGTTGTTGGATGATGTTAATCAATGCCTGATGCACATCATCACCCATTTGTATGGCACCACAAATATAGATGTGCGCACCATTTTCTAACCAGTTATATAGTTCTTGGCTTTGTTTTTCTATTAAATGTTGGACATAAACTTTTTCTTTTTGATCACGTGAAAAAGCAACATCAATATGCGTTAACAAACCACTTTTTCGATAATCCACTAACTCAGCTTGATATAAAAAGTCAGATTTAAAATGTCTGGCGCCAAAGAATAGCCAATTTTTACCTGTATGACCTTGTGATTCTCTTTCTTGTAAGAAAGCACGGTAGGGCGCGACACCTGTACCGGCACCAATCATGATGATGGGCGTTTCATTGTTTTCTGGTAAACGGAAGCTAGTATTTTCTGATATATAGACGTTTACTTTCGCTTCATCACCCGTTTGATTAATCAAGAAAGAAGAAGCATGGCCATAGTGTTTAAATCCAAATGCATCATATTCAACTTTTGCGACGGTGATATGCACTTCTTCTTCATAAGCATTGGCACTTGAGCTGATTGAATAAAGCCTTGGTGTTAATTTTCTTAAAGCGCTAATAAAGTCTTCAGCGCTTGGCTGACCTGGAAATGTTTTGATAACATCAATAATCTGATAATTATCAAGATATTGTGTTTGTTGTTCTCTATTTAAATCAATTAATTCTTTGTGTTGATTAAGTTCACCCCAGGACTTTAAAAACCCTGGATGTAATAACGTTAACTCATAATCATTAATTAACAGCTCTAATACCGTTTTGTTACCATATTGAGCAAGTTGTGTGTCTGGTTTAATTGCAAGTAATTCTAAAATACTTTGAACAAGCGTTTCTGAATTTTTAGCTTTTATGCCAAGTGCATCACCAGGCTGGTAATTAATACCAGAATCTTCCAATGAAATTTCAATATGACGCACATCCTGCTCAGAGTCACGACCCGTAATTTTTTGGTTGGTTAACAGTTCAGCTAAAAATGGATTTGCTTTTGTCCATTTTGATGGGGCTGCCTGGGTTGAATGTATTGGAATCACGTTAGTTTGCGCTTCTAATTTAGGCGTTACTTCAGTGATGAATTTTTCTTCCCAAGCTGCAACAGCATCCTCGTAATCTAAATCACAATCTATCCTATCTAAAAAGCGTGTTGCACCTAGCTCTTCAAGACGCTTGTCAAAGTCTTTTCCTGTTTGGCAATAGAACTCATAACTGCTGTCACCTAAGCCGACAACAGAGAAATTTAAATCTTTTGCTTTAGGTGCACGTTTACTCAAAAACTGCTCATAAAAATCAAATGCATCCTCTGGTGGTTCACCATTACCTTGCGTGCTAGTAATTACAACAAGCCATTTTTCTTTTTTAAGCTGCTGAATACGGTAACTTGACATTGCTACGAGCTGACTAGGTAGACCTTTCTGGTCAAGCTTGGACTTTAACTCTTCAGCAACGCCTTTGGCATTTCCAGTTTGTGAGCCATATAAAATTGTAATCGATTCTTGAGGGCTATTTTGTGTTTGTGGTAGCGCCTGTTGTTGACTGGCTAAGCCAGCAACATAGCCACTTAGCCAAATAAGTTGGTTTTGTTCCAGTTCTTGCAGAATAGGGCTGATTCGACCTATTTGTTCTTGGCTTGGGGCAATATTTTGACCAAGTGTATTTGATCCTGACATAGTTTAAACCTGCTGCTTTAATGTTCACTAATGAGATTAGCGACAATGTTTTTCTTTTAGAACGAATAAATTTTCATAGCGTTATAACTAAAAGTTATATTAAGCGCTTAAATGATGGACTTTATTCGCCGTTAAGTTTTCTGCTTGGTGACAGATATCGTGTATATTATATTCTGGTATTGATTTCTGTTGCGCAAACCGAGCGGTCTCACCGACATAAATAATTGCTGGGGATTCCACCTGGTTATTTTTAGCTAGTTGTTCAAGTTTAGATAATTCACCAGAAATGATGCGTTGTCTGGCTGTGGTGCCACGTTCTACAATAGCAACTGGTAGAGAGTGTTTGAATCCTGCCTTTAGTAGTTGCTGTTGTATATCCGCTGCAGAATTTAATCCCATATAAATGGCCAAAGTTTGGTTGTTCTTTGCTAATGGGATCAGATTTGATGTGGTATTATCTTTCAATTTGGCAGTGATAAATGTCACTGAGTCAGACAAGCCACGATGTGTTAGCGGTATGCCAGCGGAAGCTGCACAACCAGCTGCTGCGGTAATACCAGGAATGATCTCATGTGGTATATTATATTGTTTTAGAAATTCAGCTTCTTCACCACCTCTACCATAAATAAATGGATCGCCTCCCTTTAAGCGGCATACAATGTTACCTTGTTCTGCATATTTCACCATTAATTCATTGATTCTAGGTTGCGGGGTAGATGATTTGCCCGCGCTTTTGCCAACGGGAATAAATGTGGCATCGCGTCTGGCCATGTCTAAAATTTCAGCACTAACAAGTTGATCATATAAAATGATGTCTGCACGTTGTAACACATTTAGAGCTTTTATGGTTAATAGTTCAGGGTCACCTGGCCCAGCACCTGTTAGATAAACCAATCCTTTTTTATCATCGGTGTTGTTAAGAATATTGTTTACCAGTTTTTCGGCCTTTTTTTCTTGGCCACTCATAATATAGTGACCAAATAGGCTATCAAATAATCTTTCCCAAAAAAGTCGTTTATTTGGATGCTGGTTTGATTTTATTCTTGGTCTGAGTTGACCTGCAGCAGCTGCAACTTGTCCAAGGCGCGAAGGTAGCAAGCCTTCTATCTTTTCACGAATTCGTTTGGCTAGTACAGGCGCGGTGCCCGCACTTGAGATAGCGACAAGTAATGGAGATCGATTAACGATTGCAGGCTGAATAAAGCTACACTTTTCTTGGTCGTCTACGACGTTAACGGGAATGTTATGCTTTTTAGCAATATCTGAAATAAACTGATTTAGTTCTTCATCATCCGTAGCCGCAACGATTATCTGATATTTTGTGAGCAAACCTTCAGTTACTTCTGCTTCTAAAAAGGAGAGGTTGTTGAATTTACGTTTTAATAACGAAAAATCAACGGTAAGGGCTTTTGAAACAATCGTTAAGTTCGCACCTGCCTTTAATAAATTTTGGGCTTTACGATAAGCAACAACACCGCCACCTACAATCAAGCAAGGTTTTTTCTTAATGTCTAAAAATATCGGTAAGTATTCCATGGGACTGCATAGAAATTTGAAACTGTAATACAACTATACGGTGCGATAAAATAATCAAAAAATAATATATTCTTATGGCGTTATGCTTTTAGGTTATAAAGACGGGCTTCCTATTTGCCCCTTTCTTGACAAGATAACCTATAGTGATATAGTTAACAGATAATCAAAATTTGAACAAGTAAGCTTAAATGCTAGAAATGAATAGGTTGATGTGCTGTTACATGCGAGACAAAACCATAGGTGGTTTCGTTTGATTGCGCATACCTAGCGATTCAAGCGCCACCATGTTCAACAACATTGGTGGCGTTTTTGTTTAAATGACTATATTTTGGAAAACGTATGAAATTACAACAACTCAAGTTTTTACTCGCAATTGCCAATAATGATTTAAATATTACCGCAGCAGCTGAAAAACTTTACACTTCGCAGCCTGGGGTGAGTAAGCAATTAAAAACATTAGAAGAAGAGTTGGGCTTACGTTTATTTACGCGTAATGGCAAAAACTTAGAGTCTATTACGACGGCAGGAAAAGAAGTCATTAAACGTGCAGAAATTATTATGCGTGAAGTTGAGAATATTAAAAACCTTTCTCAAGAAATGCGTAATGATTCAACAGGTACACTTTCAATTGCAACAACGCATACCCAAGCGCGTTACGTATTACCTGATGTGTTAGCTGCGTTCCATCAAAAATATCCCGATATAACAGTTGATTTACATCAAGGCACAACGGAACAGATTGCAACGATTATTGAACAAGGTGATGCAGACTTTGCGATTGCGACAGGTGGCTATGAATACTTCCATGACATCGTTCATTTACCTTGTTACCAATGGGATAGAGTAATTCTTTTACCAAAAAATCATCATTTAGCTCAGAAGAAAGATATTAGTTTAAAAGACCTATCTATATTTCCTTTAATTACCTATGTGTTTAGTTTAACGGGGAGCTCAACATTCTTAAAAGCATTTGAAGATGACGGCTTGAAGGCGAGAATAGCTTTTACTGCACGAGATGCTGATGTTATTAAAGCTTATGTACGTAAAGGCCTGGGTGTGGGTATTATCGCGGATATCGCTTATTCACCAGAAGATGATAGTGACTTGGTTATGGTTCCAGCAAGTTCGCTGTTCCCAAGTGCAACCACGTGGATCGGGTTTAATAAAGACACCCATATGAGTGCCTATATGATGGAATTTATTAACCTATTTGCTGTGCAGTGGTCTGAAAATACGGTTAATAAAGAAATCGACATAGCTCAAAAAAATGGTGAGAAGCAATATCTACAGCAAGGTTAGTTGTATTAGAAAATTACGCTAAATTATTATGGTGTTATTTGATAAATAATATCTGCACCTGTATCTAAAGTTGTATAATCCGTGCGTAATGACCAGTGCTCAGTAAATTTATAAGTCGTATCAAGTTCTTGTTGACCATTGAAAATTGAGAAACCATAACTGATATGAAATTTAGAAGTAATTGATTTTCCAATAAACAAAGCGGTTTGTGACTGACTGGCAGCGTTATTTTGATTATTGGCATATGACAAACTATCACTCATCATGGGTACGGAGTTGATTGTTCCAAATGATAATTCATTAATGCCAAGTGTGTCCTGTATATCTTTTAATACAGATTGACTCCCACCGTTAAGTGCAAATGCTAATGCAGCAGATTGCATTGCATTACTATATTGCTGACCCTGGTCGCTTTGGAGAGGTTGACCAACAATAATATAAGCTAGAATGTTAGCTTGGGACATGCTAGGTACTGAAAATAGGGTAAGTTTAGGTTGTTCAGCGGTACCTTGAATTTTTACCCCAATTTTTGAAGGCGCATTATTTGCTAATAATAGATCAGCAGGCAGGTGATATAAGGCAGTAATATCTAGATTAGGGTTTGATATAGGGGAATAATTAAAATTTAAGTTTGATTTATCGGTTACTTCAAATCGTTTGCCATAATTTTGATATGCACCATCTTTAAAACCAATATCACCTAACGCTGTAGTTAGCTGTCGTGGATATGAAAATATTTTTAGATTTCCTGTTAAATAACTATTAAAACCAAACCCATGTAGTGCGGTTTTTTCTCCTAGATCAACTACAATTTCCGCGTATACAGGTAGCGTTTTGTTTTGTTTAATAACTTGGTTTCGATTATTCACATACACGATATCTGAACTGAAATTATTTGCCTTAGCTGTTGTTTGAAAATCCTCAGCATAAATATTGGCCTGATTCACTAAAACGGTACCTGTTGCTCTAATAGGACTGTTGTGTTTTGTTACATTAATATTTGGCGTTAATGTCATTTTTATTTGAGGTAAATCAACTAGCTGTATTTCTTTCGCATGAATATTTGTGTCTAATGTGAAGTCACTATTCAATACGTCATAATCTATTTTAGAGGTTAGGTATAGTTTAGATTTATCAATCGTAATATCCCCATTTATATCTAGATTTGAAGGATTTGATGCTTGAATATCAAAATGTCCATTCTCTGCTTGAACACCTATTGGAATTAAATCTAACATTAAGTCTGTTATACTTCCTTGTCCCTTAAATTGAGTATTATTAGCAGAACCACTTAATTCAAAGTCTGCCTTGATGTTTCCATCTAAGTTAATTGGGAGCTTTAATATATAGCTTAAAAACCGTAGTCCATTAATTTCAGCTTTAAGTGATGCATCAATATAATCATCTGCTTTATTGTCTGTATTTAGATTTAATGCTTTTAGTTGTAAGTTTATAAAACTATTATTGTTAAATGACAATTCTGTGCTCGAGCTCAATGAGCCATTGTCTAACACGCCCTGACTGATTGCTTTATGAATTTTTAGATTACTGGCAACTTTCTCGCTTTGTATTTTCTCAATGGCGTTATCTAGTGCACTATTACTCAGTAAATTGATATTTCCTGGTGTAAGATTTACTACATATCTTAATGAACTGCCAACATGCTTTTGTGTATTGAAGTACACGCCTGTTGTTATATCAGAGGAGGTTTGAAAGCTTTCAAACATTTGGTTTAAGGTTTGATGATAGATATCAACATCTAGTTTAAACATATAGTCGCCAGGAATTAAGACTGAAGAAATACATGCATGTGACGAAATGCTTGTTAAACAAAAGTTAGTTAGATCAATTTTCTCATCTGAAATAATAAGCTGGGGCTGGCCGTGCATAGACCACTGGCTATCATTAATGGTTAGTCTTGTATCGGCAAAATTTGCTTGCCAACGATTTTGTGCTAACCATTTTGCATTGAGATTAGTATAGAAGCTTAGTTCTTTCGATGAGAGCGTTAGCTCAAGGTTTTGTTGCTGTTTTGTATAGGTTGCATCAATTAAAACATCAGGCATCTCAGTCAGGTTATATTCAATATCGTTGATAACAGTGTGTGTTGAAAAAACAGGTTGCATCCAAGAATGATGAATACTACCTGTTGACGTAATACCTGCGCTCAGTTGATTTAGATAGTAACCTATTTGATCTATATTTAAGTGCCAGTTGATGTTTGGCATTGGTATTAATTCACCATACATAACAAGATTATCATTACGCGTGTTATTCACAATGGTAAAAGTATTTATGTTTAAATTTGTACGACTATACGCTAAATCTGCTTGGCACTGCGATGCAGTTTGGTTAATACGTAAATCACAACTTTGAAAGACTAACCTATGAGAGGATGTATTTTCTACTACCTTATCAAGTGCTTGAAATTCTACCATATAAGAAACTGTGTTTGGCATGGATTCGGGGTAGTATTTCCCTGCAAGGTTAAAAAAATAAATAAGGTGTTTATTGTCCTCATAATTAAGTTCAATTTGCCCTGATATTTTATTTTGTTGAAAGGTTAGTTGTTTAATATTATTAACTAAGCGATCTTTATTGATACTAGTGAGTAAATCAAATTCAATGGTTCCAATATCTACAATATAAGTTTCTATGTAACCTTTTGTGTCAACAGTGAATGTTTCTTTTAAAGGGCCATTAATATGACTTTCAATTTGGCTAGAGATTACATTTTCATTTTTTAGCTGCCACTTTAAATGACTATTAATCTGAAATGGAGGGTGAAATGATAAGCTACCCATTGCTTCAATTAGTTCAATTGCCTGGTTTTCTAGATGTCCGGATACTTTTGAGAAACTTAATTGATTCGTAATAATTGATATATTATTTGCATGAAGATCATTCGCATTAACAATTTCTGTGTCATCAGAAATAATGCTTAGATGCGCTATTGTTGCGTTATGCCCAAGTAGTGTGAGGGGAAAATTTGAATGATGCGTAGTATCTGATTTGTTTTTATCAGTATTATCGTTATCAGTATTAATGAGTTTAATTATAACTGAACTGACATTTAATTGATTGACGCCAATTTCAGCTAACAGAATCCTAAATGGATTATATGAAATATTAATCTCATCAATTTCAATATCGACATCATCTGTATGGATAATCAGATTAGGTAGATGAAAGTCTAAAATATTGCCTTGTATGCCTTCAATGTCATAATCAATATCTATTTTGTTTAAAATTGGATGGATACTTGTCAACGTAAATTTAAAACCTTTATCAGTAAATAATAAGAAATAGAGAGAGACAAATAAGGTTAATAAAATTGCTAGGCTAATAAATAGCGTTTTATGTCGTTTACGCGTAAGTTTGGAATGATCAACAATAAACATTACAGCAATACTCCTAAACTAAAGTCAAAGCGCCAATGTTGGTCATTGGGATTAAGCGTCCTGGTTAAATAGCACTGGATTGAACCCAGTGGTGTTTCATAACCGACACCCAGGCCAGCAGCTCTTAATATTTCAACATCACTGAAGTCTATTTCATCAGTTGCGTTACCAGCATTATAATATCCAATTACACTAAAATTGCCGTATACACGCTGCTGTAATCCTGCTGCAACGGTTCCTAAGTAACGACCACCAACAAGTTGGCCTTGACTGTTCGTTGGGCCTTGGCTCAAGTAGCCATACCCGAGTAAGCTTCCAACGCCACCAGCATAAAAGCGAAACTGGGGTGCAATATCTGCGGCAGGAGTAAACCCAAGAAAGCCTATATTGGTTGATAAAATAATTCGGTTCCATTCAGGCATGATCGGCCAAGCAAATTCTATACGGGTGAGGTTACGCAAGAAACTACTTGAAGAGAGAGGGTTCTCTATAGTTCCTTGTAGATTGTTATTAATTGTGAAACCTTTCTTCCAAAATCCACCATCTGTCGTTAAGTCTAATGTTAAAAACCAGCTTGGGACAAGATAATAGCTACTCTGTGTGTCAGACTGTGCAGGTGTATTGTAAGTAATATAATATTGCTGTATCCCAAGGTTACTCACTAACCACCTATTTTTATAGATATTATTTAGACCCGCATTGGTTTGTAGCGAGTTATAAGGAATTAAATTAATTAAATTTTGTTGACCATTAATGCTCCAAAAATTATTTAAAGGATCATCCCCAGGTATAATGTACTGCCCAATATATGACAGATTAATTTGTGAAATCTCTACTGTTATCGTCGCGTAATCACCGCTTGGGGTCAGGTGATGAAAAACAGTTTCACCTAGCGCTCTAAAACCTGTAAATGTACCCCAGCCACCACCAACAGCATAGGTAACGGGTTTAGATGCCGTTAAGTCAACATCAACATCAACAGTCTTGTCTTTTTTATTTCGGTCAGTAATTTGCGGCACAACTCGAATATCTGTAAAGTAGCTACTTGACTGTAAGTTACTAATGGTCTTTTGTATTTTATTCGCACTAAATGGTTGTTTTTGATCAAAGTCGATAAATTTACCGACAAAGTTTTTGTAAAAGGTATATTGCTTTTGAGTTAGGTTAATTTTGTTTATTCGATATTGCGCACCACTGTCTAACGTAAGATAGATTTTTGCGATATTTTTGGCCTTGTTAATCTGAATTTCATTTTTGACTAGTTTTGCATCAAAAAAACCATATACAGATGCTGTACTTAGCAGCGAATTTTTAGCATCGTTATAATTCTCTTGTGTGAGCACTTCGCCTTCTTTTAGAGGTGAACTATGTATAATCTCTAAAAATTTAGTATTTAACTGACCTTCACCTAGAATTGCAATGTCAACTAAATCGATTTTAACAGGCTCTCCAAGAGTGACATGGTAGGTGATTTCCCAATCTTGACCATCTAATTTGATCTCAGATGTGACTGAAGCATTAAAATATCCATAAGGTTCAACTAAATCTAAAATCTCGTTTTTACTTTCACCATACATAAGGTAGAGTCTTGATGCGGATTCTGTAGCGTAATTCTGATATTTGATAATTGAGAGTAAAGGCATCACGCCTTCTTTTATTTTGTCTGGCAAGCCTGTGACATTGACCATTATAGAGAGGTTATTTTTTTTATCAGCATCAGTCTTTATTTCGGCTAAAAGCAGGCCTGGAGTCAGAAGTAGTACCCAAATAAGTATAAATACTTTACCAAAATAGTTGGATGTCACAAGCTGATAGCATTAGAGTTTTGTAGTTAAACTATAGAGGTTAGATGCTGTTTATAAAATGATGACACACCTGATCAATCTATCTAATGTGAATTTAATTATTATGAGTTCGGAAAGGGATGTCGATTTGTATAATAAAGACAACTGCCATTAATAAAGATAAAAAGTATCATGATGATTGTATAGTTGAGTTTAAAATCTGTGATAGAAAAATAAAGTAGCCAGGCTTGATAGCAGATGGTAAATAGCATGAATAACTGAAGCAATAATCTGGTTTTGGTTTCAAAGCGCCAAAGCTTCCCACCACAAAAAATACTCACCATAAAAACAACTAGGTAATAAACCAAAATAACTTTAATAATGGTCAGGTTTAATTCAAATGGATAATGTAAGCCACTGGTTTGGGGTAATTCGCCAAAGTATAAATAAACAATAAATAAATTTGAAAACTGAATTAAAGCCACAATCGCCAATGAATAGATATAGTAATTAATCAGGCGATAATAAATATGCGTTCGATCAGTTTTATTACTCAGGTTGAGTCGGATTAAATAAAATGAAGCAATACCACTGGTAAGTGTCATCAAGCAAATTAGCATTAAATAAAGGGAATTACCCAACAAAACTGGATATTCAATAAAGGAAATGATACCTATTATGGCGGTACCAAAAAACACACTTATGATAAAGATATTCGACTTATCAGAGTGCTTACGTATTACATATAAGGTGCAGAGATATAAAATAATCATTAACAGCATTGGAGTAAGCACCAACATTTCAGTACCTAGACGTTGCAAATATACCACTAATGGTTCATGTGCTAACAAAGCCTTAGCTTTTGCGTACCATAGGTTTTGTATAGACATTGCCAGAAAGAATATGCCACACAATATATATAAAATGGGTAATATGCTCAGTAAGCGCACTTGATGTTTTTGAAGTTGCAAAGTTGTCAATTTCTTATATATCGTTTGTTTTATGATAAACCGCTCAAAACATAAAGTCCAAATTGTTCTTCACCTAAAAAAACACTATATTTCTCAATAGACAAAATCGTATTTAGCACAAATGGCAACATTAAACCCAACATTAGCAGCAATTTTCCAGACGCCAGAAATGCTTGAGGTGAAAACACGTGATGTTAAACAGCAGCGTGTTTACTTTAACGATCGCGCGAATACATTATTCAAGATTACTGAAAAACCTGAGATTGAGGTTGAAAATATAACCGTCCCATTAACTGGTAGAGATATACCCGCACGTATTTACACGCCACAAACGGTAACAACTGACGGTGCAATCATCTTTTACCACGGTGGTGGTTGGATGCTCCATGATTTAGATGTTTATCAACTTTTCTGTTTTTATTTAGCTAATCAAGCCAAATGCAAAGTTATTTCTGTTGAATACCGTCTTGCACCTGAATATCCCTTCCCAGAAGGGGTAAATGATGGCATTGAATCCATGCAATGGCTGATTGCTAACATAAGTAAATTTGGTATCAATTCAAGCAAGTTGATCATTGCAGGTGACAGCGGAGGTGCTAATATTGCAACAGTTGCATGTCATGAATTATCAGGGTCTCATAAACAGCCGATTGCTCAAGTCTTATTATACCCAACAGTAGACCTTTCAAAGGTTTATCCTTCACAAGAATTATTTCAGACACAAGAATATTCTTTAAGTAAAGATTGGTTACAAATGATGTTTGATCATTATTTTACTAATCCTAAGCGTGAAGTTTTTAATCCAAAAGCATCACCAATATTATATAAAGACTTTTGTGGTCAGCCTGATTGTCTTCTAGTGATTGCAGATTTCGATCCATTAAGGGATGAAGGTGTTGCCTACGGAGAAAAATTAGCGCAGTCAGGTGTAAACGTTGAGCGTATTCATTACCCAACGATGCCACATGGCTTCGCAACTTTTATTAAGATTGTGGATGAAGCTGAGGATGTCATTAATAAAATAGCAATTTTTTGCCAGAAAAAATTTACAGAATAATAGGAGAGGATATGTCGAAAAATAAAATTCTTGTATTAGGTGCAGGTTCATGGGGAACGGCGCTGGCGATACAGTTATCACAAAATAAATCAAATCAAGTGTATTTATGGTCTTGGAAAAAAGAGCATTGCCAGAAAATGCAACAAGAAAATGAGAATAGTCAGTTCTTACCTGGTTGCACCTTTAACAGTAATTTAGAAATATGTGAACAATGGGAAAATATTATTTCTGAAGTAGATGATATTCTAGTGGGCGTGCCGAGTAGCGCCTTTGAAGAGACAATTAAAAATATTGCGTCCCATATTAAAAACCAAGGTGTAATATGGGCAACAAAAGGTTTTTGTCATGAAAGTTATAAGTTTTTGCATGAGATAGCTGGAGAGTATTTACCAAAACAAACACCTTTAGCGATTATAACTGGTCCAAGCTTTGCAAAAGAAGTTGCAAATCATTTACCCACTGCAGTAGTCATTGCTGGCCATAATGATGAATTCAATAAGAAGATGCAGGAGGCATTTACCTCAGCAAATTTCAGAGTTTACATTACCCATGATTTAGTCGGAGCACAAGTAGGTGGCGCACTAAAGAATGCCTTAGCGATAGCAACTGGTATTTCTGATGGCTTAGGTTTTGGCGCAAATGCGCGCATTGGGTTGATTACTCGGGGCATGGTTGAACTACAAAAACTAGGCCAGGCACTAGGTGCAGAATCCGAGACCCTCATGGGGTTAAGCGGTTTGGGTGATTTAATTCTGACTTGTACGGATAACCAATCACGTAATCGTCAGTTTGGTCTGCAAATTGGTGCTGGACTCACAATGGATGAAGCATTAAAGTCCATTGGGCAGGTGGTTGAGGGTATCCCAACTGCAAAATCAATTTATTATTTAGGGCAAGATAAAGGCATTGAATTGCCGATTGTTGAGCAAATTTATAATGTGTTATTTAAAGAATTATCACCTAAGGATGCCGTGAAAAATTTAATGTCACGTGTTCCTAAATCAGAACAAATCTAGTTTTTAGGGCTTCTTTTTACAGCATAATAACGTATGGCCTGGCCCTAGATGATCAATATCTTCATCAACATATAAGCCAGCTTTATGAATGAGTTTAATCAAATCTTCTGAATGATACATGCGACTATTACCATTTGCCATGCAGGTAAAATATATCGATGTACAATTAATGGTAAAAGCGGCTGATTCATATTCTTGTCGATCCCAAAAGAGTTCTAAGATATATAACCTTGTTGTTTGTGACATGGAATCAGCAACTCTTTGGAGAATACTTAATATTTCTTCTTCTGAAAAACAGTCTAAAAATTGGCTCATCCAAATTGCGTCAGCATTAGCTGGAATAACTTGAGTATTATCTAATAAATTAGCTGGATAAGTGTGTAATCTATTTTTATGCTCATAATCTGAGAATGTTTTCTCTATAACATTAATTTGTTCAGGTAAATCTACAATTGTAACGTCTACATGATGATCATGCTCTAAACAGGATTTTGCCCATTTCCCAGTATTACCGCCAATATCATAGAGTGATTTTATTTCATGTTTAAATACGAGTTGAACGGCGATAGGAAAGACTTTGTCTGAATAGTAATGATCAAAATTAAACCAGCTCGATTTAGCGGGTTCTGGTAATACTGAAATTGCAGGGTAGATTGTTTCCCAGTCTCCAAAAACTTTTAAACCTTCAGCTTTGCCAGATTTAATTGATTCAGTTAGTTCCGCTAATCCTTGGTAGCAAACATCTTGAATGAAATCTAAATTAACATGCACCATGCTATCTGCAAGCAAGAAATAACCAGTTTTGTCTAAAAAATAGTTATCATCTTTAACATATACAAGCTCTGCACTTAGTCCGACATCTAGTAAAACTTTTACACCATATTGACTTATAGATAATTGCTTAGCGATTTCTTCAGCTGTAATCCCTGACTTAGCTGCATCACCCACGAGTTGTAAAATGCCTAGTTTTAAAAGGGCATAACTTGATTGGAAAATAACGGGTGACATCGCAATTTTAAGTGCATCAGCTTTTGCTTTTACTGCTGTTTTTGTCGCAGGTTGTTGATATAAGTTTGTCATAGTTATTTATTCTGAGTTGATGCAAGCATTTTTGACAATTCATTTTGAATGCTCATATTTAGGTAATAGATCCAGTCATTATATTTTGGATCAATTTCACCGTCTTCGGCATTTAGATGATATGAAGATAAATAGATAATTGAATAACCAGTTGAACTGTATGAAATATCAATATCAGCATGTTGAGCGTTCCAATATAGCGTCGCTTGGATTAGCCCATCATCAGTCATACTTACACGCCAGCCTTGGTTTTGGGCGGCGATTTTAATCGCTTGCCCAACTTGTTTTTCAGTCAGACCATATGGCGCAGTTTGATTATTTAAGTTTTGGATTGGCTCTAAATTAGCACAACCGCTCATTGCCAAGACAAAAGTGATTAAAAAGAATGACCAAATATACGCTTTCATGAATTAAAAAAATTGATAATATTATGGATAGGAGCATAGCCAATTGCCGCTTGAAATACAATTAAATACAAAATTGAGATACATCCAATCTGTTAGTAATACTGTTAGCCATGGACATTAGGTACCAATGTCTTAAAATCAAAACATGAACCATATCAAATGTCACGTAAATGCCTGATATAATAAGCTCAGATGTAGTCATAATTGGTGCTGGTCCATCTGGCTCAGTGGCGGCTAAGTTATTGGCTGAAAAGGGTTTTTCAGTTACGATTATTGAGCGTGAATATTTTCCTCGATTCTCAATTGGTGAAAGCTTATTGCCACAATGTACGGAAATACTGAATGATGCTGGTTTACTAGAAATAGTTAAACAGGCAAATTACCAAGTGAAGAATGGTGCAAAATTTTGTGATGGTGAAAAGGAAGCCATTTTTAATTTTAAAGATAAATTCACTAGTGGTGCTGATACAACATATCAAGTTAAACGAGCACGTTTCGATAAATTATTGGCCGATGAATCCCAAAAAATAGGTGCGAATATATATTATGGTGAACAAGTTGAAACAGTTGACTTCTCGAATGAATATGTTTTTATAAGCACCAATAATAAAGAAGGTAAAGTAAAAGCCTTTAAGTGCCAGTTTATTTTAGATGCCAGTGGATTTGGGCGTGTGTTACCAAAACTATTGGGCTTAAATAAGCCTTCTAACTTCCCAAGCAGACAGGCTATTTTTACTCATATAAGAGATCATATTTCAAGTAAAGATTGCGATCGTAATAAAATTCTAATATCTATGCATCCAATAAATAAATCTGTTTGGTATTGGCTAATTCCCTTTGAAGACGGTACAAGCTCCATAGGTGTTGTTGCACCTGAAGCATTTCTAATTCAATACTCTGAGCTTTCAGAGCCACAGCAACTAAGACAATGCATTGATTCAGAGGATAATCTCAGAAGTATATTATCCGAAGCAGAAGTGATTGCGCCTGTTCGTAAAGTTTCAGGGTATGCAAGCAATGTGACATCGCTTTATGGTGATGGGTATGCATTACTTGGTAATGCCGGTGAGTTTTTAGACCCAATATTTTCATCTGGTGTAACCATTGCATTAAAATCAGCTCAACTAGCTGCTAATGCTTTATCTAAGCAGTTAAACGGTATAAGTGTTAATTGGGAAAAAGAGTTTAGTGAACCACTATATTATGGTGTAAATGTTTTTAGAGCATTTGTTGAAGCTTGGTATTCGGGGCAGTTACAAAAGATTCTATTCAGCCAGGTTCAACCAAATGATATTAAACAAAAAATCTGTGCGATATTAGCTGGTTTTGCTTGGGATAAAAATAATCCGTATACCTTTCAGACAAAAAGGAAGCTGGGTGTATTAGCAAGTGTTTGCCAAACATTGTCCCCAAAATCAGTTTAAACACCATGTTAATCTTATAAATTCAGCATATACTATTAAAATAAAATATATTTTGAATAAGTTTTTCATATGACCAGAAGTCAATTGGTTAGAATAACCATTATTGCCTATTTACTCACAGCCATTACTGGTATTGCGGTTGTGCTGCCTTTCGTGGTAAAAGATAATACCGCTAGAATGCTTCATTCTGATTTAGCATACACCGGTTATATACTTTCATTCTTTATGGTTGGTATGGTCATTACAGAATTTTTAAATGGCTATATTGTTAAATATATAAAGCTTAAAACAGAGCTTTTTATTATTTCTTTCATTTATTTATTGTGCATTATAGCAATGTATTTTATTGATTCTATCATAATGTTATTGCCGATTATGATTGTGCTTGGATTGTGCTTTGGTGCGGTTACGACAATACCAAACTATATTATTGTGCATTCTTATGATGGCTCTGGGCGTTCTTCTCGCTTAAACCGTATCGATTTATTTTTCAGTATTGGTTCATTTTGTTACCCATTTTTAGCGGGGTATATGCTAAAAGATCATTATACTTGGGCCACGATATATGCTTCTGTTTTAATCATCTGGGTCGTTATTTTAATATTGTTGTGTACGGTCAAGTTACCTGACTTAAATAAACATGATCTTGGTACCGATGGTTTAAATTACTCTAAATGGAATGGTTATGTTTATTGTATTGGTTTAGGAATTTTCTTTTATTTTTGTTCATATGTTGGTTTTACCTATTGGTTGCAACCGTATTTACAAAATACATTAGGCATTTCAGTTAAGTATGCAACGCTTGGTGTCACACTTTTCTGGTTGTTTTATGGAATTGGCTGTTTTATCTCTAGTTTTGTTGTCCAGTATGTATCTGTTCATCGCTATATTATAGCTTCTTCTATTGTGGCATTGATTAGCTATTTCTTTATTTATCAATCTGTTGATGTGGTTATGATGCTCGTATTCACTTCAATATTAGGTCTAGCCTGTTCAACTGTCTATTCATCAAGTATATCCTATGGATCATTGATATTGGTTAGGCCTTCTCCGCGCGTTGTTAGTTTTTACATTACTGCTTCTGGTTTAGGTACTTTTGCCGGTGAATTTTATTCTAGCTACGTAATGAATGAGTTTGGTTTTTTCAGCCTAGTCATATTTAGTGCAGGTGCAATGTTGCTTGCAATATTGCTATATAGTTGGGTTGCATTTAAAATGCGCCGGGTTCGATTGTCCAAGGCAAATAGCTGATATATGTTATTGCAATTCAATGAGATGCTAGCGTAGACTTTGCTTGTTATTTAATAATATTTGGAACGACTATGAGTAATATGAGATATAAAAGTTTTTCAGCAATCGTATTGTTGAGCGCGAGTATGATTGCGAATGCAGATGTGAATGAATCAGCTGTTCAGAGCACCATTAAAACATTTAAAGATAATGCCCAAATTGCGCCATTTTTTGAAAATGCTTATGCCTATGCGGTATACCCTAATATTACCAAAGGCGGAATCATAGTCGGTTTTGGTGAGGGTGAGGGTGTGGTATATAAGCAAGGCGATAAAGTTGGTACCTCAGAAGTAACTGCCTTTTCAATTGGCGCTCAATTAGGCGCACAAACATATAGCCAAGTTATCTTCCTCGAAAATAAAGAAGCATATACTAACTTTTTAGCGCAAGGGACGGTTTTAGATCTAAATGCTTCGGCAGCTTTTATTACCCTGGGTGCGAATGCGCAAGTAGGGACTGGCGGTGTGAGTTCTAGTGCAAGTACGGGGGAAATGGCTGCGAATACAAATCCTAAAATAAATGGAAATTATACTAATAGTATTGCGACATTCGTTCTCACAAAGGCTGGCTTAATGGGACAAGCGACGATTGGTGGCCAAACATTTGAATTTAAATCAAACGATTAATAATAGATATATTTAGTATTTTTAATATAATTTAAAACTGTTTTAATCCATAGTCCAACTAAGGCGATACCAGCAATAATGATGCCAATAATAAAGAGTATCAGGCTATTCCAGTAACTGGCTAAAGCAGTCGTTCCCAACAAAACAATAAGGCTAGCAATAATCCAGAGTGTGTTAATGACAAATAGTTTCATTAACTCAGTACAGTAGCTTTCAGCCCAAGTGTGTTGCTGTGAGTTTTTATATAATGCATATGTATATATAAGGCTACACAAGCTTGCTGGCCATATAAATACCCCTAATAAGCATAAAAAATATGCAACTGTGATTTTTCTTTTTGAAGGTATGATCCAGGGTTTTATTTTGGTTAGCATTAATTTGAGTCCTCAGGCACATAAACAAATTTTAACGTGATATTTTTATTGTTATAGCTACTTAAGGTTTGATTAATCACTTGGCACTTTTTGTTTACATCTTGGCTGCCGATCACATAATAAGTATCATTGTTTGAGACGACAGTGGGCGAAACAAGCTGTTTAGATTGGCATAATTGATTAACATCTGACACATTATAACTAGCCAATAATTCATTTAATGTTGGAATAGTGACGTTTTTTGTTAAATATTGATTCAGGCTGTATTTTATTGTCTGTAAATCTGCACTAGATTTAATAAAATAGGGCTCAGTTTGGTCTGATAAATCATCTTCACAGGTTTGGCTGCTATTACAAGTAGTATTGACTTCATCGTTGGTTAAGGCTTGTTGTTGTATAGCAAAAATTTGTTTGTGATTCTTAATTAGATTCATCTCTAAAAATGAAGCATCATCTCTATTATTTAATGTGCAAGATTGATTGTCCATTGGCGCTTTTGGGTTCTGAAATAATGTCAAACATGAAACTTGGGAGTTTCCAGCAAACGCTTCTTTCATTGAACCGGTTTTAAATAAGCCATAACAAAAAAAGAATAAATAGAATAAAATAAACAGCCCTAAAAGTAGACTGAGTAACATAATAAAATATTGATTCCTTAATTTAAAAAATGATCGAATAGGGAGTTTAATATTAGGGATATCACGTTTTACTTTATCTTTTTTTACTTTTATTTTTTTAGTATCAGGTGTTTTTGACCACTTTGCCTGCGTTGTTATTTTCGATGTTGCGCCAGTTTGGTTCTTCTTTGTATTTTTAAGCTCATCAGCATCTAATATTGCTTTTTGAACTTCTTTCATATCGACATATCTGTCTTTACGTTTTAAGGCAAGACATTTATTAAGCACTTTCTGGTATGATTCAGGCAGACCATCTATTGGTTTAAGCTCACGTTTTTCAGTCAAAACTTCTTTTGCTGTTTTGCCATTATATGGATGTTTACCAGTCAGTAATTCATATAAAATACAACCAAGTGCATAGATATCATCAGACCAATAAGGTTTTTCGCCTTCTAGCATCTCATAGCTCGCATATTTTGGTGTAAATGCAGTGAACGTAGTTGGGTCAAAAATAGAGATATCATCACTATTAGAAGGCAGTTTGTCTTTTTGTGTACGAGCAATACCAAAGTCGAATACTTTAACGATATTTTTGTCATCAACAAAGACATTAGAAGGCTTTAAGTCAGAATGAATAATATTGTGTTTATGGGCATAATCTAATGCAATAGCAATATCAAAACAGATATCAAAACAATATTTAACATGCTTTGAATCAACTTTGATTGTTGTTTTAGCAAGTTCTTGGATGATTTGTTTTAAATGTTTACCTTTAATCAGTTCCATAACCTTGTAAACAACATCTCCATCTCGATTAAAGTCATATACTTTTAATAGATTTGGATGCGCAAGCATTTGTTCTTTATAAGTTTCACGTTGCAGAGCAAGTAGCGATTCAGGATGTTTTCTAACTTCTTTGCTCAATACTTTAATGGCAACATGAAAGTCTTTTTGGCCAGAAGCTTGTTTAATTTTATCAACCGCACGGTATACAACCCCCATGCCACCAACGCCAATAATTTCTTCCAGAATAAATCGACCGCTTAATATTTGGTTTTTATTTGCCATGTCTTTGGCGGATTGTTTATCAATGTCTGTCAATGACATGAAAACGGTCTTACTGTCACTAGTAGATTGATCTTGGTCGTGGTGAATGGTCATGTGCTATAACTGGGTATGTTATTCTTTATCTTGATCTAATTTTCCAACAAGTGATAGTGTGATATCAGCACCTTGATATTTAAAGTGCGGCTTAACAAGGATTTTAACGCCATACCAACCTGCTTGACCTTCAATTTCTGAAACCGTCACAGATGCTTCTTTTAGAGGTTTAATACTTCTAATTTCTGGAGAAGGATTGTCTTGGTTTGCAACGTATTGAGATAACCATTCGTTAAGTTCACGTTGTAAATCCATGGAATTCTTCCAGCTACCTAATTGTTCACGTTGTAACACTTTAAGGTAATGAGCAATTCGACTTACAATAAACATATAAGGTAATTGGCCGCCTAGTCGATAATTTAGTTCAGCCTCTTTGCCTTCCTTAGAAATACCAAAACGTTTTGCTTTTTGAATTGAATTTGCAGAAAAGAAGCTAGCATTGTCGCTGCCTTTACGATACGTAAGAGGAATAAAACCATTTTCTGATAATTCATATTCACGTCGGTCTGAAACTAAGACTTCAGTTGGTATTTTAGTTTCAAGATCACCTAATGATTCGAAGTTATGGATTGGTAAATCTTCAACTGAACCACCACTTGTTGGGCCAATAATATTAGGGCACCATCTATATTTCGCAAAACTATCTGCTAAACGTGAAGCAAATGCATAGGATGTATTTGCCCAAGAATAATCAGCATGGTCTGTTGCTGTTTCTTTGTAATTGAATGATTTAACTGGATTCTCAATTGGGTCGTATGGCGCACGTAATAAAAATCTTGGCATAGTTAGGCCAATATAACGCGAATCTTCAGCTTCACGTAATGAGTTCCATTTGGTATAAGCTTTTTGTTCAAATAGAGCGTCAAAATCTTTAATGCTGGCAATTTCTTCAATTGAATTAACGCCAAACATTTTAGGTGATGCCGCTGCAATAAATGGTGAGTGAGAAACAGCTGAAACGCCTGCAATATCTTGAAGTAATTTTACATCAGGTGTTGAGTGGCTAAATTCGTAGTTACCTAAAATGGCACCAATTGGCTCGCCACCAAACTGACCATATTCAGCAGTATAAACATGTTTATACAGGCCTGACTCACTTAACTCAGCAGCGTCTTCGAAGTCATCAATTAAGTCTTCTTTTGAGACGTTTAGAAAATTAATACGAATATTCTCACGGAATTCTGTGCGATCTACAGTAAATTTTAAACCTCTCCAAGCAGATTCAAGTTTTTGATAGTCTTCATTATGTATGATTTCATCTACTTGATTTGACATTTTCGCGTCTATGTCGGCAATAAAATTGTCAATTAATGCTCTATCTACTTTTTCAGCATTTGAATCATGTTTAACAATTTCCCCTAATAGTGCAGTTAAACCAGCTTGTGTTTCATCAGCTTGTTCTTGATCACGTGTACTACCAATTGCATCATCTAGAAGTTCTTCAAGCAAACTAGTTTTTGTTGTAGTGCCTTTAGACGATTGTTTTGCTGCATCGTTACTCATGTAAATTCCTTAATTATTTATCTTCTTCAGATGGTTTAATGCCAAGTTCATTGCATAAGCTCTCACGAGTTTTAGGGTCAGTGATAATTGCTTGGAGTTTTTTGCGGAATTTAGGCACATTGCCAAGCGGACTCTTTAAGGCAACGAGTGTATCGCGTAATTCCTTGAGTTTTCTCAATTCTGGCACTTGTTCAACTATAGCATCAGGATTAAAATCGCTGTACTTATTAAATTTTAAATTAACAGGAAGCTCTTCATCTTCATCAGCCTTATCATCAATTCGATTAGGTGTGTTAATGTTAATTTCTAGGTTGTGTGCTTGCATAACATCATTAAAGTTATGTTTATTAATGCTAACTTGTTTACGCTCTTCAATTAAAGAATCATCTTCTCGAAGTGTATAGTCACCTACCATTAATAATTTTAATGGCAATTCCTTTTCTTCGGTCATATTGCCATGGGGCTTATATTTAATATTAATGCGCTCTTTTGGTGCGACTGTGCCTTCTTTTTGTGCCATAACAAATTGCCTCTTATTTTGTAATACAAATAATGTTAATCGTTGAAATAAAATAAAGTATCAAGATTATAACATCTCTTTAGTAATATATTTTAGTTAAAAAAACATTCAAAATCCTATAAAAAGGGTTGATTTGGTATAAAAACTTAAAATTACAATAATTACCCTGCTTATTATTAAAGTAAACACCTGGACATCAATTTCCATCATCAATATCTAAAGTGTCACTTTGGTTAAATTTATCAGGGCAATATTTACTAATTGTTGAAAAAACTTGTTTTTGTCGTAATAGTTGGTCATTTGTTTTTTCATCTTCGATAGCGTTATAGCACTCCCAGAGTTGAAGACAGACTTGTGTTGCTAGCTGAGGGATCAGTTCAAATACTAATGCTTTAGATGTAAGTTTTTTATAAGCTTGCTCTAGAATATTCAAGGCCACATTATCTTGTCCATCTTCTTTTAGATTTAATGCTAAATTTAATTGTAAACTTAATTTTTCCCGATAAGAGTGTGTGGCGCGAAACCTTTCTGTAATTTGCTCAATTGCTGAGCGCCCTTGAATATCATTTTGAATAAGTTCGTCAAGTAGTTGATTGGGCTGTGATGCGTTAACAGATAGCACTTCATTTAAAATCCATCTTAAGACATGAGGGCTTGCACATTGGGGGCCGTCAGGATATTGTTGTTCAATTAGGTCAATATTCCTGTTTAATAAAGCTTTTAATTTATTTTTAATCGCAATGATGATCTTACGTGAATGAGGGTTATCTGCTAGCTTTAAAAGACATTGAGTCTGATAATATTGAATATCAAAATGAAAGGGTGTACTGAAAAATAACGATTCAAAAGCGGTTAAGGCTGCTTCAAACTGACCTTCTTGATAAAGCTTAAGCGCAGTATGATATTCAGTTATAGGGTAGATAGATGCTTCAATACGACTGATTGGGTTTGGTAGAGATAAAATTGACTCTCCCCACAATAAAGACCGATGTAATTCAAAGACTTCAGCTTGTAAATTATCAATATCAAACGGCAGGTGCGTGGATTGTATGTGGCGTAAGAACAGCGGATAAATATTCTCAGGGTTTAATGACTCAACTAGCTCGTTGTCATCATCTTCAAAAATGATTTCATCAACATCAGGCAAATCAAATAATTCATCTAATGGCTCTTTATCATTACCTTGTTCTTTAGGTTTTTTTTCATTCTCTTTTGCTACTTTCTTGGCTTCTTCTTTCTCTGCTTCTTCCTTTAATTTTTGTGCAGCTTCTTTTTCTTTAGCTGCTTGTTTTATTTGCTTCTCTTCCAGTGCATATTGATATGATTTAAACGTACTGAAAAAACTAACGGCTTGATCTTCGCAATAATCCAGCATCCAGTCTTTAATTTTCTTTGAGAATTCAGCAATTCTAACTAACTGTTCATGAGGGGTGGTGGATATATCTTTTGAACCTATTTCTTCAAGAAGCTGTTTGCGTAACCATTCAAAACTTGCCGCACGCGCTCGTTTCTTTTTCTTATTTGGATAAATATCATCCCCAAGCTGCTCAAGAGAGACTGCTAATATTTCAAGACCCGCAGAAAGCCCTTTTTCTTTTTCAATTTGGTAGAGTGCATAAATTAAATAACATATAGGTTTAATGTGTTTTGCTTCTTCTGACAAAAGCTGTTTAGATTTTTCAATAATAAGTTCATAGTCAGGTTTTTCACCTGTAATTGACTGTAATTTAGCTATTTCGTCAGCAATATCTAAAAAATTTTCGGTATATTGTGCTTCAGATAATTCTAATGGTGATTTTATGTCTTTTGTACAATTATCAACAATATGTGTTAGATCGCTCATGCTGTGCCTATATTAATCAATGCATTAATAAAAATAGCTATTTTATTAATAGAATTAAAGATCCAAGCCAAATGCTATTGTGCTTTATTTAATCATCTGGATTACAGTTGAATGAATGTAAACTAAATAAAGCAGGGAAGTAACCATTTCCATTGACTTGAATGTTGAATACCGCTTTCCGATTATCGTGCTTAAAAGCAACTTGGAATTCACTGACATCTTTTGATGAAATCAACTCACTCGTTTGGAGTAGTTTAATGAAGCCCCATAAACCATAATAGCTATTTGTATAATGATCACCATTTACATAGGTATAAGTAACCGTGACATTATTATCTTTTTCTGGCCAGTTTACTTTTGTTGCATAGATTGGGCCATTGTTATAAAGAATATTATTATCGTTATAGTGAATGTTTATCTGAGATAAATTTTGACTCAGATATTGTGGTGTCAGAGTGACTGAAAGTGAGGGAAGATTGTCATCCCCATTAAAAAATAGACCGTTGATTTCATATGCTGTAATTAGCGTTTTAGCCAGTTTTTCGGGTAATTTAAATGTCACGCCAAATCTGCTAATAAATATAGCTTGTCCTGTTTTTTTATCCTCATAAACAAAGGGTAATGCATAGTTTTTAATAAAACGCATCACGAGTTTGTCATTGCCAAAGAAAGCGGCAAAGCGCTTGCTGCTAATATCATTGCTACTATTTTCAACAAACGGTGCGACATCAGAAAAATTTAATTGACAGGAAGGTTGAATTTGTTGCTTCCACAGCTCTGTAATATAAGTCTGTGCTAAGTTGAATACGGCAAGTGTTGTGTCATGAGTAAGCGTTGTTAACCAGCCTTTAATAGGTTCGGGCGAATCATCTGCAATTTTCATAATATCAGTTAATGGATTTGGTTTGCCTGTTGCAATGGTGCGGGCAAATAAGTAAGATTGCTCACCTTCATTTTCAGAGGTTTGGATAACCAATAGAAGCTCATGCAGGTTATTAATTTCTTGTAATAACTTTTGCGTTAATTGCGTGTTATTTGCAAACACTTTTATTTGTGCAATATAACTAGAATATCCGTTTGCATTATCGTTATCAAAATTATCTGATACTTGGCTAGCCGCAACTAATAATGGAGAGTTAGGAGCAGATAATAGTTTTGTAATTGATACCGCAGATTGAATGCTATCAAATGACTTTAATTTAAGATCTGCATAATTCTGTTGCCAGATTTGATCATAATCATGCCAGTATAAACTTTTAACACCTGTGGTAATCGTGCCGATGTTAGCTTCATTGAAACCACCTGTTTCATTTCCGAAAACCCATTGCTGTGCAGCAGCTTGTTTAATCGATGGTGATATATTCGATTTAATGAAGTTGGACCAACCGTCTTGTGTATATAAGTAAGGCAGGCTTATTGGATTTTTAAATGCTCGATCTGCGGCCTTTCCTCCAATCATTAATGGTGGAAATGCTTTTAGACTGGCACTGGTTTTTAATGTGACATATGAACGGATAATGGCGCTGTCATCACCTAACGTAGATCGAGCTTGACCAATAAGTTGCGTGTCTACTTCAGCAGGGCTTAGTTGTAAGTCCAATAAGTCAGATAATAGCATAGAAAGCGCATTTGCAGTTTTGGTGTTACCTGTATAGGTATCCTGCCAATATTTCGACATTAATTGCTCAACTTGATCTCGATTCAGATATTTTAGTTGGTTAAACATTAAGTAACTGCTCAACCATCTATAAAGCTCTGATTTCATTACCAGGGCATCATATTGGTTATATGAAGACCAATCTTTATTAACAAAATTAGAGACTTGACCCTGCATTGACTTAAGAACAAATGGTAAAAATGTTGCCATTAATTGTTGATGATAAAACCCAGTGACTTTTGTATCTAGTTTATCTGGAAAAGAGAAGCCTAAATGTACCCACCAATCGTCATATTCAGTCTCTTGTAAATAGGCACTGTCTCTTAGAATCATTAAGGCTCTGACATTTATGCCAACGGTAGTAATATTTTCTGAATTTTTATTTGCAGTATCGTAGGCAAGCATGTCTTGGTTGATTTGTGAAATATAGGTTGTTGAGCTGGTAAAGCCAGTTATCCAGGCTATCACTAAAATAATGACGAGTAAGATAATGCCAGCAAGTGTGAATTGTTTAAATTGATTGGATAAATTAATGAAGCGCTCACCAATACTTCCCATTGATGCTTCACGTAAAATAACCTGATTAAAAATATTCGAAACAAAATAGGGATGGCTAGTTTGTTTAATTACTTGGTGTTCTTGTACCTCTGCAGCAGCAAAATATACACCTCTTACTTTCACTTTATCATAATAGCTGCTTTGTGCGATGGCCCCCTGCAGTAATTTTTCAATCTTGGATTCTAAGAATGCAAAAAATCTAGGGAATTGGAAGGCATTTTGATTTTTAGTCGCATCATTTGCTTGGCGAATACTTGAAAATAAACAATTATTCAATCGATCTAAAAGCTCTTGGTGGTAGGTGCTGAACAGTTCAATACTATCTTTATGGGGAACAGGAACCTTGTGTGGAAAAGTAATGCCCCAAATTTGTTCTCTGTCTGCAGCTGAATAGGAAGTAAAGAATTCTTTAAAGCCAGGGATTTTATCCATCATCGAAATCACAACATATACTGGTATGTTTGTAATCCCAATTTTGCTAATACTCTCCATCATCTCACGTAATTCATTAATTTTAATTTCAAGCTGGTGTTCATCACTTAATAATAGTTCGTCTGCGTTGATGGTAAGTACAATGCCGTTAATGGGTGCGACAGGGCGAGCAAAAGCCAATACTCTTAAAAATCGACTCCAACTGGTTTCTTCTTCCTCGCCGGCTTGGGCAAGTATGCGACCACTCACATCTAGGAATACGGCTTCGTCTGAAACATACCAATTACAGTCATCTACCATTTGGCTATTATGTTTTGTTGAAGATGTCCGCTGCCAAGCAAAATTAAGTCCTGACTGCTCAACTAAAGTTGTTTTACCAGAGCTTTTTGAGCCAATCACTAAATACCAAGGTCGTTTATATAGGTGTGTGCCTTTCAGAAATTTTGCACCACGCGTAATATATTCGATTGTCTCATTTAAATGTTTTTTTAGTTGGGTGAGTGTTTTTCCATCTTGCTCGCTTAAGTCAACAATCTTAACTTTAAGCGTGAAAAATAAACTTAGAAAATACCAAATTACGCCAATTAACAATAAAAATAACAAACGAATGACAAAAGGACCCAAAGGTCGGTATTCATCTATCGAAATTAATGGACCAACGAATAAGACGAGCAAAATAATGCAAACCCAAATGACGATATTGATTTTTGTTTTTCGATTCATATTCATGTTGCCACTCTATATTTTGTTATTTTTTCTGTGTTTCTAATTGATACCCTTGAATGTTTGACATATCAAATGGGTTGCCAATACTGGTTGTTTGTAAGTCAAACTTTGCACTTAAATCATTATGCTTAAACTCTACACTGTAGACACCATTTTGTGGGGTATTAATAATTTTTGCCGCACTCATAGCCTTAAATAAAGCCCATTTACCATCATATTGTTGATTAACAACTGTACCGTCAGACAAATGGAAGGTTAAAAGTACATTACCATCATTCTCTATGGTTGGTGGCCATGAAATTACTTCATTTAACTGAGGACCGTTTGCGTAAGAAATGATTTTATCATTGTATTTTATGGTAAAAACATCAACCTTTTCGCCTAGATAGGTTGGTTTTAAAGTAACAGTAAATCCATCTCCATTACTATTCGAGAACATTAATTTACGAATGGCATTAGACTGTTGAATATTTTTTAGTAACGCATTATCTGGCATAAATGCGATATTTCGTGCTACAGCCCATTGTTGAATACCTTGTGCATCAGTTTGAAGTAGTGGGTCTAAATATTTTTCTGCAAAACTATGCTCTACGCCAGACTTCTTAAAGAAGTTAACAAAATCTGGAACAGTCGCAATATTGCCTGAGCTACTAATAAATGGGTAACTATTTGCTAATGTACGATTATAGATCGATTGAACTTGGTTCTCCCAATTGTCTAATACATATTGATGTGCAGATGTAAACAGCACTCGGTATAAGTTTTGAACCAGTTGTTGCAAAATATTTTTAGCATGTTGCGGCATACTCTGTGCTGCTTGCCACAGGTTGGAAATTGAGGTTGCCAGTTTGCCACCATTATTAAAAACTGCGACACTCTCTTGGTAGGCAGCTTTTGATTGATCAATTTGGGTTAGTAATTCACTTAATCCATCACGAACCGGCGTCAATAACTGTTGTATTTGTTGGAGACCAGAACCATCATCTGTCATTTGAATAAAACTAGCATATTGGTTCGTAACAATATTATTTGTTGACAGCAATACCTCTTTCAATTTTGATGATGTCCCTTCATCATCACTCTTCAATTTACTTAATACCGATGAAAGTGCAAAATTTGTATTAAATGAAATTAGCTTAAATACATCTTTTATTGGATTATCTTTGCTTGTTAATAAATTCAAAATTTGTGATGCTTCTTGCAAGGATGAAAATTGATTGACATGAACTCTTGCTAAGGTTGTATTCCAGTAGAGAAGGTAATCATTCCAGTATAAGGCTTCCATCCCTTTTTTAACTTGGCTAAGTTCAGGCCCATCATTATTTTTATCTCCGTTTACTACCCATTGTTGGTTTAATATGGTTTTGATATACGATACTTCTTCTTTCAAGAAAATAGACGCATAGCCTTCCTTGGTATAGAGCATAGGTATTTGTGCATCGCCACCTGATATCGAGAAGACTTGATCAAATCCGAGCGTGCCACGATTATTTAAGTTCAAATACGATTTTTTATCGGCAAGGGCATCTTTTTTTAGATTCAAATAAGCTTGAATATAAGCATCTTTTGAACCTCGTAATGACTTCCGTGCTTGCTCAACGAGCGCTTCATCAATTTGTTGTGGCTCAACACCAAATTCTAAAATGTGTTTAAGGGCATGAATATTTTGACCATACTCATCAGAATTAACGGCCATTTTAGTTTGCCAAAGTACTTCTAAATTCTCTTTTACATACTCGTCATTCATCCGGCCTGGCTGGTTAAACATTAAGTAGATCGTTAACCAAGTACTGACTGCATAAACAGACAACGCCTGTTTTGAAAAGGCATCATCTTGATTAGATGCATTTTTTAATGAAGTTTCCAGTTGCTGCTTAATTTCACTTAAGAGTTCAGGTAAATAGTAATGTTCAATTGCTTTGCTATAAAGCTTTTGCGTCATGGCATTAATATCATTGTGCTTATATAGACCTGTTGATAGCAACCAGCGATTACTCATCTGTTTTTCTATCATGCTAATGTTATACAAGGTATTTAGGATTTCACTCGGTTTCATTTGGCGATGAGAAATTTCATATTCGTGTGTTTCTTGAGCAACTTCACGAGTGTATGACTGGTTACTAACATAACTTGAGACCCATAAAATAATTAAAGCAGTGGTGCTTGTGCCAATTCCCAGTGACTTAAGCTTTGCCATGGTTGCTTGGTCTTTAATATATTTCTGGTTAAAACCACAATAGTCAGACTCAGTAAGTAAAATAGCAGGCACAAATTTATCAATGAAATAAGCCTTACGGTCTTGGAAGTCTTTAAAGCCTGATGCTTTTTGTGCTTTGTGAGTAATAAGGTCATATTCTGCTTCATTTTGAAATAAGCTAGTGAAATATAAACCGCGCAGATGACATGATTGGTAGTACTCTGTATCGCATAATATGCTAGTTAGCTCTTGTAATTGATAGCCTAGGCGCATGAACTGTTTTGGAAAGTAGAAGATTTTATTATTTATCTTTGCATCAATTTCAAAGCCTAAGTTTAATAACATTTTAGATTCAAGTGAGGCTACGAGCTCTTGAAATTTAATATCAAATAATTCACCACTCGCTTCTGACT
>JAOMSY010000110.1 GCA_028355575.1 Francisellaceae bacterium
GATGACATAGAAAAATAATTTTGGTTTGCTCATTAATGGATGAATAGATTTTATTGATATCAAGCTGGTAATTATTATTAGCATCTAAGTCAATTTCTATGTATTCAATCCCTTGAATTTTCGCACACACTTTATACATACCAAAAGTTGGTTTAAGTGCAGCAATTGAATCTAATCTAGCATTACAGAAAAGGCGAATCAGAAGATCAATCCCCTCATCACTTCCTCGTGTTACGATTAGTTCATTCGTCTGAATTTTATGATATTGAGCTAACTTTTCTAATAACAGTTCTGGTTGTTGCTCTGGGTAACGATTAATTTTATCGAACTGTATTTCTAGCTCATTATCCCAAGGTAGTTCATTGGCATTCAGCCAAATCTGACCAGAAACCTTTTCTGATCGAGCAGATGCGTAAGGTGCAAAATCTCGCAAGTCTTCTCGAATTAAATTTTCAAACTGCATAATTTACCTTATTGCATCGAGTCGATATTTAACGGCATTTCTGTGCGCATCTAAACCTTCAATTTCAGCCAATTCCATCGCTAGAGGACCAATATTTTTTATGCCCACCTGTGAAACATCTTGCACACTAATTGTATTCATAAAGTCAACTGTAGAAAGACCACTCACATTTTTAGCATAGCCATATGTTGGTAATACGTGGTTAGAACCAGTCACATAGTCACCTAAAGCCTCAGGCGCCCAAGCACCCACAAATATAGAACCTGCTGCAGTTACTTTAGCAACCAAACTTTTTGAGTTAGCTGTTTGAATAATTAAATGCTCAGGTGCATATTGATTATTAACTTGAATAGCTTGATCAAGATCTTTCGTTACAATTGCGCGAATGTGTTTAACCGACTCAGTTAATATTTTTTTCCTGCTTAGGTTAATTGTTTGTTTTTCTAATTCCAGAATCACTCGACGTGCAAATACTTCATCATCAGTTACTAGAATTGCCTGAGAATCTGCACCATGTTCTGCTTGTGCTAATAAATCTGATGCAACAAAAACAGGGTTCGCTTTTCTATCGGCAAAAACCAATACCTCAGATGGCCCTGCTGGCATATCAATAGCAACACAAACATCTTCTTGCGAGACAATCTGTTTTGCAGCCGTCACCCAAGCATTACCTGGCCCATAAATTTTATCAACTTTCTGAACGGAATTCGTGCCATAAGCCATGGCAGCTACTGCTTGCGCGCCACCGATTTTATAAACTTCAGTCACACCACACATTTTAGCCGCAACTAAAATTAATGGATTAATCTTTCCATTTTTACCCACAGGTGTGCATACAACGCGATTTTTACAGCCTGCAATTTTAGCTGGGACAGCAAGCATCATTAAAGTAGAAACTAATGGTGCTGAACCACCTGGAACATAAAGCCCTACATTTTGAATAGGCCTAGAAATTTTTTTGCAGACCACACCATCATTGGTATCGACAGTCTTATCTACAGGTTTCATTTCTTTATGAAAATGTTCAATTCTAGCAATGGTTTTTTTAAGTAGGCTTTTATCTCTAGGTGTCGTATTACGTTCGGCAAAGTCAAACTCTTCTTGTGACACGACAATAGAGTCTAGTGTAACTTTATCAAATTTTTCAGAAAAAGCCTTAAGCGCTTTATCACCGTTATATTTAACTTCAGCAAGAATCTCTACTGCGCTGCTATGAATTTTATACTGGTCAGCAACCACTGGCCTTTTAAGCGCATTTAACTGTCCTTGTTTATCTAGTTTATTCCATTCAAATATATTCATTGCTGCTTACCGATGTTGGTTAACTTAACATTTTTTCGATTGGTAGTACCAAGATGGAGCTTGCGCCCTCTTCTTTCAATTTTTCTAGCGTTTGCCAAAATACACCTTCAGTTGTAACAACATGCACAACGACTTTGTCTGAACCATCATTTAATGGGATAACCGTTTGGCTTTCTGAACCAGGGAGTAAAGTTTTTAATTTTTCTAAGGCAGATTTAGGCGCGTGGAACATGACATACTTACTGCCGTTTGCCTTTATTACGCCTTGTATACGGCTTAATATCAAATCAAATATATCTTGTTTATATGAAGAAACCGGTGCTTTAGATTTAATTAGTACCGCCTGACTATCCAGTATTTTTAAGACTTCTTTCAAACCATTTTCTTCTAACGTTTTACCCGTTGAGACTAGGTCGCAAATCACAGGCGCCATATTTAACGCTGGAGCAATTTCAACTGAACCAGAAATCGTTAAAACTCTTGCTTCAACATTATTTTCATCAAGGTACTTTTTAACAATATTAGGGTAACTTGTTGCAACGGTAGAACCATTTAAACTTTGCACGCCTTTAAAAACAGTTTCTTTTTGAACTGCTAATGATAATCGACACTTACTAAATTTGAGTTTCTTGATGATATCGAAAGAGGATTCTGTGTTGTCACCATCATAGTCACATTCAAAAAGCACATTCTCACCAACAATACCGATATCACAAATGTTATCTTTAACAAGTGTAGGGATATCATCATCACGAACAAACAATACATCAATTGGCATATTTTCAGCATGACAATACAGGTCACTTTTGCTGGGTTTTAATTTTGCACCACAGTTTTTAAGCAACTCCATTGAGTCATCATACAAACGTCCTTTCTTCTGAATCGCGATTTTAAGCCTACTGGATTTCATTTCATTGATCCTCAATCAGTCTATTATAAATAATGTCATACCCACCACTTCCAGCTGTCATACACCTGGACACCCTGCCAACCGTTGTCACGCTAATGCCTGTTTCACTTGAAACAGTGCGATAGGATTTCTCTTTTTTAAGTTCTTGTAATGCAAGCCAACGATCTGATAATGCTTGAAGTTCAGCAGGTGTCGCAATGTCTTCAAAAAATAACTTTGCCTCTTCAACAGAATTAACTGATGATATAGCTCGGTATAAGTTATTTAGCTCTTTATTTTGATCTCGCATACTTGCTAATATGTAGTAATGTACTATTACAGTAGTACATTTATTTTTTATTGTAAAGTTGAATTAAAAAATTATTCGACTAGAACGGCTGTACCATAACAAAAAACTTCATTTGCTGCAGAAGTACCACCAATACTGTCGGAGTCATACCTAACGGCAATAACTGCATTCGCGCCCATTCGTGCGGCATCAATTAGCATTTTACTATATGCATCCTCACGTGCTTTTTCACACATATCACCATAGGACTTATTACCACCACCAATAATATTTTTTAATCCGCCTAAAATGCCTTGAGAAATTGTTGGTGTTCTCACTACGATTCCGTGCGCCATACCTTTTACTTCAACAATCATCTTGCCAGGAATTTCATTTGTTGTAACGGCTAAAATATTCATCGTTTACCAAAATATATAGTAGATTCGAGTATCTTATTTTATTCACTACAAAACCAAAAGCGAATCATTTACAATAGATCTATATTTTTCAAATTAAATACTCATGGCT
>JAOMSY010000111.1 GCA_028355575.1 Francisellaceae bacterium
CACCCCAGAAGATGAAGCTTACAAGGACTATGAAATTTGTTTAGAAAAATGCTATCAATATGCTGATTATATTACGATTAATATATCATCCCCAAACACAGCCGGTCTGAGAGACCTACAAAAGAAAGATAACCTCAGTCATTTACTTGGTAAAATCGATAACAAACGTAATGATCTATCTAAAAAACATCATAAAGATGTACCAATATTCGTTAAAATTGCACCCGATATTACTGATGAAGAAATTACCGATATTTCTGATGTTATCTCTCAACAAAACATGGATGGTGTCATCCTTACCAATACCACAATTGATAAAACATTATTGGGCAAACAATCAAAACATTTAAAAACGGTTGGCGGATTGAGTGGAAAGCCCTTGTTCGAAAATAGCACCAAGGTTTTAAACAAATTTAAACAGAAGCTAAATAATGATGTTTTAATTATAGGCGTTGGTGGAATTGACTCTCCAGAAAAGGCCACACAAAAAATAAACAATGGTGCTGATTTAGTTCAAATATATACTGGACTCATATACAAAGGACCATCATTAATTTCAAAGTGCGCTATGGCATTAAAGCGCTAGGAACATCTACTTCGATAAATATCATTATCAGCCTACATTAATCATACAAATATTATCTAACAATAGACATATTCATAGTTTTACATTTGATTAACATTTCATTCAAATAAATGGCTCATAATCTCAGCGCAGACATACAAAAAATATCGGAGTAGACAATGAATACAATAGCATCGACATTAAATTTAAAGAAACCATTCCAATGGTGGGACAATATTATTTTTTATTGATAGTTTAAAATCAGTCTTAAGCATTGATTACAGCATTAGTCTGATACTTTTAATGATTATAAGTAACCATTTTTGCACCATATGTTTTGGGGCTCTATAATTAAATCCAAGGTAACTTGACATACTAAAAAAATATCTCTTATTTACAAGATCTTAGATGTAATATGAAATGGTATTTAATAGTAATTTGATACTCAGGATTTATCTATATGTATTAGCAAGCCTTGGTGAAGAGCTTAATAAATCAGATGTTGCTAAGTTTAAAGATACATCATAAGTTCCTGCTTTCGCAGCTGCAAGTTTAGCAGCATCAATCGTCACAAAAATATTTTCTGGATTGTTACAATTAATGTGGTTATTATCACCCTGTGGTTTGAAATTCAGCACTTCATTATATTTAACGCTTTGCTTATTAAATTTAATAGTATAATCTACATCACCAATACCTTGTTGACCTTTCATTATAAAACTACCTTCGTTATTAGTAGCCGTTAGTTGCAAAGTTCTATTTACAGCATTTGTATATGTACAGAAACTTCCTAGATCAAACGTTTTATCTTTACCATCGACTTTAGCATCAGTTACATCTTGAGCCGTAATGACAATGCCATTTTTTAATTTTAAAGTATTTAATAAGCCGGTGTTTCTAATTCTAACATTTGTTTTTTGGACTTCTGAAGATAAACTGCCTTTATTATTAGGAGTTGCGCTATCACCTCGCGAGCGTCCAACAGCATATACCGTGGACAATGTAATAGTAAAAATCATAATAGCTATGGTTATAATTTTTATTAATTTCATTTACTGACCCATATATTGACTTGAATGTCTGTATATTGCACATAATGATTTTAAATATTAACCGTTCTGAATACGGGGAGTAACTGGCAGTATAAATATAATGGAGACCACCCCTAGCCTGGTTTTATCAGAACAGGGCTTAACTCGTTCAAAAAAATTTCTATATTAGAACTAGAAGTTATTATGAGTTGCTATAGTTTTTTTGGAGCATTAAGAAACACTAAAAAAAAATCCCTTGTTATAAAAGGGCTTATGGGACTGTATGAAACCCTAATTTGGTGCCGTGAGCGGGACTCGAACCCGCACAGCCTTTGGCCACCACCCCCTCAAGATGGCGTGTCTACCAATTCCACCACCACGGCTAATTAGGTATTATTGAGATTTAATTTGATCTAAAGGGCTTTGTGAATCAGCACTACCATCATCAGTTGAATTTGAAGATGATTTGTTTGTAGTCATCGACGAACCATCCTTCAACTGATCAATAGGTGAAGAAGTAGACTGCATAGGCACAGGCTCAGAACTTTTAGGCTCGGTACTTGAAGAAGACACAGGAGCATTAATAGTCATTGGTGCTTGAAGTGTATTTGCATTTATGACCTGTTCTTTTGAAAGAAAGCCAAGCGATAAACTCGTTGCAAAAAATAATAATGCAAAAAAGCCTGTTAATTTCATTAAAAACGGTGCTGCACCACGACTGCCAAATACAGTTTTAGAAGCACCACCACCAAAGGACGCACCCATATCAGCACCTTTACCATGCTGCAATAAAACTAACCCAATTATCATAAGCGCTATAAAAATATGCGCCGCTAAAAAAATATTAACCATGTTCTAATTATCTGCCTGTGTAATAATTTGATTAAAATCATTCGGCTTTAATGAAGCGCCACCAATTAAACCACCATCGACATCAGGTAACTTAAATAGTTCAGCCGCATTGCCTGAATTAACGCTACCACCATATATGATTCTAATAGTATTTTCAAGATTGGGATTAATTTTTGATACGACATTTCTTATTAATAAGTGAACTTCATTAACTTGTTCAGGTGTAGCGGCTAAACCTGTGCCAATTGCCCATACGGGCTCATAGGCAATGATAATATTAGCTTGCTTTGCCTGAGAAATTTTTGACAAGACTGCATTAACTTGCCTAGTTATAACTTCTTCAACTTGGCCATTCTGGCGTTCATCTAAGGTTTCACCTACGCAAAGTACTGCTTTCAATCCAGCTTCAAGCGCTTGACTCGCTTTCTGTTGAACAACTTGATCTGTTTCAGCAAATAATGATCTTCTTTCAGAGTGCCCAATAATCACATAAGGGATATCTAAATCCTGAAGCATATTTGCAGAAACTTCCCCAGTATATGCACCATTTCCATATTGGCTAAGGTTCTCAGCACCAACACTTACACCGGCAGAGGTAACAACGTTCTGAACATAAGTTAAATAAGGGAACGGCACACACACAACGACATCAACATTTAATTCATTATTTGCATAATGTTGCGATATTTTTTCACATAAATCTTTAGCTTGAGCAAATGTTCCATTTGATTTCCAATTTGCCATTACAATTGATTTTCTCACACTTATCTCCTAATTAAATTTACTTTTTACTACACCCACAAGATGCCTACAATATTGATCTGCCAACTTCTCATCCTCGGCTTCAACCATGACCCGTAAAACTGGCTCTGTACCAGATGGTCTTAATAACACCCTACCTGTGTTGCCCAGCTTTTCTTCAATCTCTTGCACGTCCCGCTCTACTTTTTTAAGGTCGCCAGAAGAAATTTTTTCACTTAGTGGAACATTA
>JAOMSY010000112.1 GCA_028355575.1 Francisellaceae bacterium
TAAGCAACGTATAAAAATAGCTTATATATATAAATACGCTTGTGTTAAACGTGCGTTTG
Organism: Francisellaceae bacterium; assembly: GCA_028355575.1. Classification (GTDB taxonomy): domain Bacteria; phylum Pseudomonadota; class Gammaproteobacteria; order Francisellales; family Francisellaceae; genus CAJXRW01. The sequence goes on from JAOMSY010000112.1 coordinate 60, forward strand.
TTTTATTATTGAATTACATGATATTACATGAGTAGAAATAAAATGAAAAATAACAGAGTACTAAAATTAGTTAGCGCAATAACCTTGGCAAGCCTGTCTGCTGGATATGCCTCTCAAGACAATGAGGTAAGATTTTTCGTAAAGGATGATGTCTTGAAACTAAGTTTTGACTATATGGGCAACAAAGTTAGTGCTGGCCAAGCGCATGATAATAAACTCAATACCAATAAAATGGTTGATAATAACTACTTAATACTAGACTTTCACGCTGACCGTTACGGCACAGAAAGTGTTGCACAGCAATATTTTAACGCTATAAACAGTTACTCTCCCGCAGTACTTGGCCTAAACACACAATCAGATTCAATACCAGACAAAATGAACTTTTATTTTTATGGAGGATTGTCAATCAATGGCGCTAGCACTTTAAGCCAAACTGTTTATATAGGTCAAACACACCAAAATGGTAATAATAACTGGTGGTTCGGTAGTTTAGCGCAGTTAGATACACAGATGTGGGCCGGCCAAGGTAAAGCGGTTATGTTTAATTCATATGAATTTGTATCAATGATGACAGCAACTGGCGACCAGTACTGTGTTTCCCAAAAAGGCGATTCTTACAGCCAATTTTATATTGGCCGTTGTGGCGACCAAAACTGGGTTAACTTTAAAATGAAAGATAGTATTAATAGCGTTAGTTTTAATTTAAGTGAAGACCCCCAAAGTAATATCAACATAAAAAGCGGTGTTGCGTATTATCCACATTTAACTGAAAATTATATGGATGGTAGTACGCGTAAAATCTTATTCAATGCTGAAAAAGCCCATGCGCTTGACCAGCAACTCGCCAAAGACTTTATTGCCCAGGTAGGCACAGCAGAGAATATGGTTTCATTAGGCGGTAAGAATACGCCAGATGATTTGTACTTTTATCTAAATGGCACCATGCAGATTAATAACAGCCCTGTAGTTAACTCGGTGTATTTGGGCTTAGAAAATGACAATGGCAATAACTGGATATTAGGCAGCAAAGGTACATCTAACACTAACGATCAATTAAAAGTAACGACAGAAGATGGTCATCAATATTGTATTAGCCAAGATGGTGACTCACATAATACTTTTGATGTTGGTGACTGTAGTGATGGTTCAGGAGAAATTCCTTTAGTGGATAATATCGTTAAGTTGTATCCTGGAAGCGGTGTATATGATTTATCTTACCAAATGGATGGATTTAAGGTTGCTGATGGCATGCCATATCAAAGCAACTTAACAAAAAATGCAATGATAGATGGTCATTTAGAACTAGATTTTAATGCTGGTGTAGTGCGCGATTTGCTTGCTTCAAGTGATGTTTCTGACTCTTATATCGGCAATGTAGGCAAATATGCAAGTTATGGTCGTAATACTGATGCAGACTACCCAGGCAGTTTAAACTTTTATCTATATGGGCAATTAAAAATCAATGATAGTCCTGTGATTAATGACGTATATTTTGGTCAGGGTGCTAAAGATTTACTCACCCTAAACTGGTGGTTTGGTTCAAACGGTGCGCAGCAGGATACCAATACTTATTTTATGTGGATCACCACACAAGATGGCAATAAATATTGCGTGAGCAATGGCAATGAAAATTATAATACGTTTATGATTTCAGATAAGTGCCCTGATAATGGTACAACACCAATATATAACGATGTATATCTTTATAAAGGGCAAGGTATTGATGATATTAAATTCAAAATTCCAAATATCGAAAGCAATAGCGTTATGGTAACAAAAGGTGAACCCCACTCAGACATGATTAGCCAAAAAACGACAAATGAGTATTTAAAACTCACACTCAATTCTGGCAGACACAAAAGCGCAGAAATAGCCAACAGTTTTTATGATAACTTCATGCGCTTATACGGCTTAAAGGCAGAAAACTATGATGTATTAAATCCTGATAGTTTGAATTTCTATATTAAAGGTTTACTCCAAATTAACGGTGAAGATATTCTCGATCCAACTGCATTTGGACAAGGCAATAAAAAATCAGAAAACAACGCAGGCGATGGAACAATAAATAATTGGTGGGTAGGTAACAATAAAGCTATAAAAGACAGTAAAAACGGGTTAATAATTCATACCAATTTAAGATCATACTGTATTAGCGGTAAAAGCGGTTCGAACAAATTCATTATACAAAATGAATGCCCAGATAATGATTATGATAAATATGATGATGGAAGCAATGATATTGCAGCAAAATAGAAACACTGCCCGTAACTAATTCTCTCCTTTTTAATAAAACTTAAAAATAGCACTAAAAATGGCTAATAATTTCATGCATAAGCAAATACATGATTTGTTACTAACTCTTCTTTTCCAATCTAAAAATATAACTATTTGATGAACTTGGACTTTCAATAGGAATTTTAGACACTTCAAAATCCTCATGTGGAACAATACTTTCATTCATTTTACGTAAAAAAGGTAAAAGCTTATCTCTTAGTGAATCAGAATCGGTGCCCTTGGAATATCTAAAACGCTTATTAGTAGGTAATTTGAGTTCTACTCTAATTACCAAGTGTTGGTTTGGAAATTGAACACCAGGCGGATAATCTGACGCCTCAACGACACTCACTGATTCAACCTCAACATCCTTATGAGATATTTGCACATACTCTGGTCGTTGCGAGTTAGAATCAAGTGATGAGGGAGAGTGCTGTGAAACCGGACTCTCGACTGCATCTAAATCAGTCTTACCTTTAACAGGTTCCGCCGATTCATATTGACCGACTACTCTGGATTCAGAATTTATTGCCCGAGATGATTCATCTATCGGCCCAGACTTTCTCAACAGCCTACCAACCTTAAATGAAATACCACCCAATACCACACCAGAGGCAGTTGCAAATATAATATCTGAGAAATACTGCTTAGTACTGATTTTCTTTTTACTCAAAACCAAAGACACTGATGAAGCTGCAAAACCTGAACCACCGCCTTCAATCATTGCAAATGACAACGAGCTCAACGGAAGATCGGCTGGCCCCAGACCGATAGCTAAACCCATACCAATAGAAGATACCATACCAGCAGCAAATCCCATATGAGTTGCAAAAGTATCACCAACGGTATATTTTTCCACTTGGTGTGCAATTTTACTCAACGACAAATGCCCATCAGGGTCATAATTCATAACAGGGTTACCATTGGCATAGTTATAATGGTTTAATAAGTTATAACTGTCTTGTGCCATAAAACGTTGGATATCTGCTGAGTAATATCTGGCTCCCATATATTGCAGGTTACTTTCACTATCATAATAACCACTACCATATATTTTAGGATTTAACTCAAAGTTAAATAACTC
>JAOMSY010000113.1 GCA_028355575.1 Francisellaceae bacterium
GCTCACTGCTGAAGCAGCAAGGCTTTGTGATTATGATAACCTGACGCTTCTTGAAGAACCACAGTCCGCTTTCTATAGCTGGTTACACCAAATGGGTGACGATTGGAAAGAATATGTTAATGTAGGCGATGTTATTCTGGTAATTGATGTAGGTGGCGGTACCACGGATTTTTCATTAATACTCATTACTGAAGATGAAGGTAATCTTGAAATAAAACGTATCGCTGTGGGTCATCACATTTTAGTTGGTGGCGATAACATGGACTTAATGCTAGCACATATCATTAATGCCCGTTTTGCCCAAACAGGTCAGCAATTAGAACCCTGGCAAATACAAGCGCTCACTCACAGCGCACGACAAGCAAAAGAAAAATTACTGGCCAATAATAGTCTTGACCATATATCAGTCGTCATTCCTGGCAGAACATCTCGACTTATCGGAAAGTCTGTAAAAGAGAAAATGACACGCGAAGATGTTCAACAAGCGGTGTTAGATGGATTTTTCCCAGAAGTTGAGCATCGAGCTCGACCAAACAACAGAACACGTAGCGGTATCACTCGTAAAGGCCTAAACTACGCGCAAGACGCAGGCATTACAAAACATATTGCTGAATTCTTGCATCAACATAAAGAAACATTAGAAAAGGAACACCCTGAACACCCAAAAAATAGTGAATTCGCTATACCTTCTGCTGTCCTATTCAACGGTGGCGTTTTCAAATCAAAAGTATTACGTGATCGAGTATTAGACATTCTAAACAGTTGGTTAGATAGCGTGAGTGTCCCACAAGCTAGAGAACTTCCTGGCGCTAATTATGATAATGCTGTCGCAATTGGTGCGGCCTCTTATGGTCATGTTAGAGCTGGGCATAGTATTCGTATTCGAGGTGGTTCTGCACAAGCATTTTATATTGGTCTTGAGTCACCGATGCCAGCCGTCCCCGGTTTTGAACCACCAATTGAGGCATTATGTATCGCACCTCTTGGTATGGAAGAAGGCTCTTCATTGGAGTTAAAATCTGAAGAATTTGGTTTAGTCGTTGGTGAGGAAGTTTCATTTAGATTCTTCGGCTCAACCGTGAGACGTGAAGATGATATGGGCACCATTGTTGCAAATTGGCACGAAGATGAAATCGTTGAGCTACCTGGTATTGATATCACCCTGCAATCTGACAAACACAAAAGAGGTGAGGTTGTCATGGTTTACTTAAGCGCCACTCAAACTGAGATTGGCACGCTTGTGTTAAAAGCCCACGCGATAGAAAGTGATGATGTTTGGGATATTGAGTTTAATATTCGAGAAAATCAAAGAGAGATAGAACTTACATAAACGTATAAAACAAAAAATAGACAAACATACTAACACAAAAAAATACGGCTGCTACAATAAGCCCATTTATGACATCATTAAAAATAGGTCGGCGTATTCTTCCTTGTTGGTGAGATTTTGATTTTAATAATAAAAATGCTGTTAATACCGCAAGCAATAGACCGAGTATTAATGATGTTAGAAATGCCATTATAAGGGTTTATTCAATATTTTATATAAAACAAATTATGGCATATTCATTAATGAACCACATAGTCAATCCTATGTTTATCCTTTAATATTGCTAATTATTTGCTGATTGAGATAATAAAATGACTCAACACAGAATTCTTATCCAGCTTGAAGATTCAAAAGGATTGGTTTACCACATTTCTAAAATCTTTTATGAATACAATTTAAATATCATCTCTAATAATGAGTTTGTGGATCGTGACAAAAATAAGTTTTTCATGCGCACTGTCGTATCAGGTGATATCAATACAAATAACTTATTAAAAGCGCTTCAAGCCAAACTACCTAAGCAAGCATCGATAAATGTCACGCCTAAAAAAAACCATGATATTATCATTTTTGCGACAAAAGAGTCACACGCTTTGGGAGACTTATTAATCCGTCATGAAAGCGGAGAACTTGATGCTAATATCATTGCTGTTGCATCAAACCATCAAAGCCTTGAACCACTCGTATCCAAATTCAATCTACCTTATCATTCCATCAGTGCTGAAGGGCTATCAAAAGCAGAACATGAGGCCGAAATATTTGAACTGCTTGACCAGTACGAGAATATTGATTATCTAGTGTTAGCCAAGTACATGCGTATCTTGTCCCCTGATTTTGTCTCCAAATATAAAAACAAAATCATTAATATTCATCATTCGTTTTTACCGGCATTTATTGGCGCAAACCCATATAAACAAGCATATAATAGAGGTGTGAAAATTATTGGCGCGACTGCTCACTTTGTGACAGATGATTTAGACGAAGGACCAATTATTGCTCAAGATACTATACATGTTGACCACGCGCATAGCTGGAAAGATATGCAAGCCCTTGGCAAAAATGTTGAAAAAGTTGTCTTGGCGAATGCGTTAAAATTGTTATTTGAAGATCGTGTATTTTTACACGGAAATAAAACCGTTATACTTTAGCATTGAAGTAATCGTCTAAAAATTCCTTAGTAAACCAAACACCAAAGCCTGTTGATGCCGTTGGAATGGCACCTAATCCACCTTTATTATCCATCGCAGCAGCTAAATCTACATGCACCCATTTGATAGAATCCCCAACAAACTTACTTAAAAATCGAGCCGCATCAATATGGTCAGGCCCACCCTGCAAGTTACACTGTTGAATATCTGCAATATCCGATTTAATATTTTCGTCATAATCATCTGTCATCGGAAATGGCCACACACGCTCACCGGATTGCTGCCCTGCTTTTATTAGCTTTGAGTTCAAATCAAAGTCTGTCGTAAAGACAGAAGCATATTTTTTACCAACTGCTTTAATGCTAGCACCTGTCAGAGTCGCATAATCAATGAGTAAATCTGGTTTTTTCTTAGAAGCTAACACAAGTGTATCTGCTAAAATCATTCGACCTTCGGCATCAGTATGCACTACTTCAATGGTTAGGCCGTTACTAGCCGTAACGACTTCATTAGGTGTATAACAATCAGCTGAAATATTATTCTCTGTAATCGCTAGCCAACAATCAATTTCATATGGCACTTGCAATTGGGTTAGCATATAAAAAGTGCCTAATGCTACCGAACTACCTTGCATATCTTCTTGCATGCCAAACATGTATTGGTCTGGTTTAACATTAATACCACCCGTATCATAACAAACCCCTTTACCCACCAGAGCCAAGCGTTTGCCATTGGTATTTGATTCAGGCTTATACTTCAAATGCACAATACCAGCTTCGTGACTTGCTCTGGCAACAGCTAGAAATGCATTTGCTTTTAGTGACGCTAATTTTTTCTTTGAATAAAATTCGTATCCCCAATTTTGTTTAGCAGCAAGCTTCTTTAAGAACTTAATATATAGAGATGG
>JAOMSY010000114.1 GCA_028355575.1 Francisellaceae bacterium
CGTAACCAAGAGGCCTGTTTCAGCATCAATCCGGTGAGACTTTCTAATATATTGCGTATAGTTTGGTACTGCAATGGCTGCTAAAATAGCTATAATTACAATAACGACGAGCAACTCAACTAACGTCATTCCAAACTGATTTTTACTTAGCGTATTCTTCGCCATGACAACCTCCCTGATGCATAACTTGGCGCACTCGACCGAATTGAGGTTAGACCAGAACTCAAATTCTCAGCACCCGTACTACTTAATACATTCAAATCGTATCCACCATCAGAATTTGCAAGCAATGTTGGTGTAGATAAAATACCCGAATTAAACTGAATGCCACTTGAAACATATGAATCACCACCATAGTCCACATAATCACCTGAAGAGAAAACACCATCCCCATTTAGATCAAATGCATTTGGTGTAGGTCTTGCGCCATTAATCGCATTAAGACTCATCAGCCATCCACCTCCACCACCATCACAAATATTATCACTTGCAGGAACCATAGTCGTAAATGTAATTCTACCGCTTCGGACAACGGGATCAAAAATAACTCTCTCCCCTTGATTATCTCCACTATCTTTAACAATTAAATCGATATACCAACCTCTGTCAGTTGTCCAATCAATCGTATTTGCTGTTGTCACTCTTCCACCAACTGTATCAGAAAATGCTGGTTCAGAAAGAATTTCCTGCTCCAATAAATCTCCTTTCACAGGTGCTGATTGAAAGACATCAGACACAATTTTATCCCATATAGAATAGAATGTCTGAGTTGTTTGACCATTAGAAGTATTATCATCAACCTCGATAAATTTACCTGTTCCAAATGCAACCATGAATCCAGCATCTAAACCATTTGGGTGAGCAGAAACAACGGGTTTAGAGGTAATCGGCTGATTAACACCCGCATCAAACACCAAACTACCTGACCAGTTTCCAGGTGATGAGCTGGTTAAATCAAATCGCCACATTTTACCCTTAATATCACCGCCATAAACATAATCAGCCGTATAGTCTCCATCTACATCCACAACAGTAATACCACTTAGCCCAGCAGCGTCACCTGCAGAAAGATATTCTGAACCTACTGGTATTTTGACATAATCAACACCCTCATCCCAAGTACCATCAAAGCTATCATTCAAAAACAATACGAAAAGATGTGATTTTCCTGTCGCACTAACATAGCCATCTGCGGTTGTATTATTGTATCCATTGCCAAATATGACTGCCCATTTGCCATTAGCCAAGCGTGCAACTTTCGGCTGACTAAATGTGGCACCTAGCTCATTATCTTGTACATCACTAAACTCCCATTTGACAATACTTGACGCATTCGCCTCACTAAAATTTGCGGGATTAGTTATATCCAGCATATAAACTGATTGCCCACCAGCTCTCAAACCACCAACAAGTATAGTTTGCCAAACACCATCATAATATACATCTGCTTCGGTAGGTGATCCATCCACATAATAAATATGAGAGTATGTGGTTGAACTTAAACTGTATAAGTCTTCATAAATATGACGAGTACCTGGCACATAGGCCAATAACTCTTGACCATTACTCGCATCGAAACCATGCAGCATTCCATCATTACCGCCAACATAGAGCATATCAGTTCTTGAGGAATAGGTAGCCTTGAATGTGGTATAACTCGCACTCTCTAAATCTGAAGGATAAAACCGACCAGGGCTAGTGACATAAACAGGCCTAGAATTCACAAAATCACCAAGCTTTCCATCCCGACTTCTAAACACGCCGCTTGTATTGGCAGCATTCAACTCATCACTTCCGGAGCCACGAATAAAATCCACTAATTTTTGACCATATGAATCAGTGCTATACAAAGTATTGTTAAATGTAACGAGATCAGACACTTGGTCAGATGTAAGTTCAGTAGAAGTAGGGCTGGTATAATCTGAAGGCCACCTAAATGGCACTCCGCCATCAGCATAGGTTAATACCACTCTAGCACTGTAAGTTATATCAGTTGGGTTAAAGCCAGACACATCACAGTCATCTGAAAAATAACAAGCTGCATCCCAAGTAGGGTCTTGAACAACATCATTTACAATTTCAGATGCCTTCAAGTGGCCTTCCCAGCCCAAGCTTTCATATTCAGTTTGATAGACAGTTGCACCGCTTTGCAACGTTGAAGAGCTTGTCGCAACGGATGCAAATGAACCTACCCTAGCCTGAATATTGTCAAAAGCATTTTCCAAATTACTTTTCAACAAGTCGGGTGAACTTGCTGAACTATATAAGCCTTTACTATTAAAAGCACCATGCCACATATCATCTGCTTTATGTATACCGGAAGTAGGATTACCACCCCAAGTACTTGCTCTCCCTAATATTGGGTCAGGCCACCCATCACCATCAGTATCTTCCAGAGCTCCTTCGAGACCAAAAGCCGCCATAAAAGTAACCATATGCTGTTGAGTTTGTGTATCAAATTCATTAATAGGCACATCATCATCCAAATCACTTAAATCATTTTGATAATAATAGTCAGCAACATCGGCCAAAGTATTACTATATGAATCCCCATCAGAATTACCTACATCCGGACTGCTTCCATTCCATTCGCCATCCGATATCAGAATCGTATAGTTTTGCTGACAGCTATATAGAATAGGATCTGTTTTACCAGATAAACCACCATCATAATACTCACCAACCGTTTTTAAGCCCGTTCTTAAAGGCGTGCCTTGTCCTTCCCATTCATAATCATACATTTCCTGCAAGAGGGTATTGTTATGCGAAGCAAAAGTATCCTGACCACCAGATGGTACTTCAACAAATACATCATTATCACCACTACCATTATCATTAATCAAAGTTAGACCAAAGCGCATGGCATCCTCACCATTCACAAGGCTGCCTATTGTGTATTTTGCAACAAAAGAACGTTTACGATGATATTGATACCAATTAGCAAAATTTTGAACCACCTCTGGAATTGTTCGACAACCAGCTCCGTCTGTACTAGTTACAGATACATCACCATTATGAATACTCTCTACAAGCGCTTGTGAACCTAAAATATTATAACAACTAACCGTATTATTTAACGTTGCCAGAATAGTTTGCGTTTCATCAAGAGAGTTAGCATCAGGTGATCCATAAACACTCTCTGTCACAATAATTTGAGCGCTACTATCTAATTCAATATTATAATGCTCATCCCATAGATCCACATACCCATTTTCACCGACAGTATAATCGGTAATATTGGGAACTGTATTCGCAAAACCTGCCGTATCAAACCAAACCTCATACGACTGACCCGCTAAGTTTCGTGTTTGACTATAGCCAGATTG
>JAOMSY010000115.1 GCA_028355575.1 Francisellaceae bacterium
ACGCATTTATGAAAAGATTAATAATCACTTTTGGTCTGTTAATTATAATGGGCATTCTAGCAGGTTGCTCTGGGACGAGTAATATTCTCCCGCCAGCAGAGTTAGTAGAGTTCAAGCCAACGCTAAAAGCTGATGAAGTATGGACAAAAAATATTGGTGATGGCTCTGATGATGAATATATTTATTTTGCGCCAGTTCTACAAAATGATATTGTTTATACTGCAAGTTATGATGGCTATGTCATGGCAATTGATTCACATAACGGTTCAACCATTTGGACGACTGAATTAGATGACGTCTATCCTAGTGCAACTCCATTAGTTACTAAAGAGCATGTTTATGTTGGTACGCTCTATGGGCATTTGGTTAAAATAGATATTCGTAATGGTGGCAAACTATGGCAAAAAGAAGTACCTAGCTCTGTATTTGCAGCACCAGTAGCGGCAAATGACTTAATTGTAGTTAATACCTGGAACGGCGAAGTATCAGCTTATAAAAATAGTTCAGGAGATTTGGTATGGTCTCAAGTTGTGGGCTCTCCTCCGTTAATGTTAACAGGAAATGGTAGTCCAGTACTCTCTGGTAATGGGCAAGTCTATGTTGGTATGGATAATGGCGAATTATGGGCATTTGATGTTGAAACCGGTGTCAAGCAATGGGATGTGCCGATTGCGGTTCCAGAGGGTGGTTCAGATGTTTCTCGTATGGTTGATATTGTGGGAACGCCTGTTTTAGAAGATGGGATTATCTATGTAGTTACTTATCAGGGAAATGTTGCAGCTGTAAATAGTAATAATGGCGCCATTGTCTGGAAGAAAGAAATGTCATCCTACGATAGTGTGGCGGTGGGTTATTCTGCCTTGTATGTTACTGATTCAGATAGCTATATCTATTCATTTGATAAATCTACTGGTGTTCAACGTTGGGAACAAAAAGTCCTTGAAGGTAGAAGCGTGACAGCACCAGCAATAGTGGGTAACTACATTGTAGTATCAGACTTTGAAGGTTATGTGCATTTTTTCAATCAGCGAGATGGTAAGTATGTAGCGCGAGTCAAAGTTGGAGGCGATGGCATCAGTTCTCAGGCTGTTGTTTCGGGTGATCGTGTTTATATTCAAACAAATAATGGGACCTTGGCAGCTTTGCAAATTAACTCATAACATTTATTAATTATTTAAAAATATCAGCGATGGGTAAATATTTATCCGCTACACTTATAGCCAGATAATTATAATGAGAAAAATATAATGACAAGTCAAACAGTTGCAAAAAGAGCTGTTCCTTCATTATTCATTTTAGTACTGATGATTTCTGTCGGGCCATTTGGTGATACGTTATATACACCATCTCTACCTGATATCGCCAAAAGTTTGGATGCTTATTATAATAGCGTTCAGCTAACAATTACTTCTTACTTGGCTGGATATGCAGTTAGTCAGTTAGGCTATGGCCCAGTTTCAGATAGGTTTGGAAGAAAGCCAGTGATGATATTTGGAGCGATTATATTTGTTGCAGGCTCTCTGGTATGTACGTTAAGTTTTGATATTACTTCATTGATTTGTGGTCGTTTTTTTCAAGGTTTGGGTGCCAGTTGCGGGGCTGTTATTTCAAGTGCGGCTGTTAGAGATGCTTTTAGCCAGGAAGAACAAGGAAAGATGTTTGCTAAAATGAACTTAGCCTTTGCAATTGCCCCTGGCTTAGGGCCAATTGTAGGTAGTTTTGTTGCAGATCATTTCTCATGGCATATCAACTTTGTCATCCTATTAGCTTTGTCTTTGCTGTTGCTTATTCTAGTTATCATTATGTTTCCAGAAACGTTAATGCAAAAAAATCATCACGCCTTACATCCTAAAAAAATTATTCTGAACTATATGGGGTTATTCCGGGCGTCTGGATACTTAGTCTATGTGACGATATTAGGCATCAGCTTAGGGATGGTATATAGCTGTTTAATTGAGGCACCAGCGTTGGTAATAGATATTATGCATCTAGGACCTAATTGGTTTCTTGTGATAGCATTTGGAATCGTTGTTGCATTTATGATTGGTTCTGCGCTATGTAATTTTTTGGTCGGTAGAATTGCAGATAATTGGATCTTGTTCTGGGGAATGTTGATCATGGTTTTAGGATCAGCAGCTTTTGTAACTTTGGTTTCTGTGTTTGAAATTAATATATGGATTCTGCTTTGTCCTGTTATTTTCGTATTTATTGGAATCGCGTTTATTATTCCTATTGCGACAATGAGAGCGTTATCACCTTTTGAGAAAATAATTGGTACAGCATCAGCTATGGTTGGCTTTTATCAAATGATTATGGCGTCATTAATTACAGGTTTGGTCACATTTGTAGATGTATTTTTAGGGAAAATATTCACGATGCCATGCAGCTTCTTGATGTTATCGCTAATTGGCTTAATTATTATCAGTAGCTATATCATATACAGAAAAATACGTTATCGGATGCGCTAATTTCCTGCAATCATTAGATTTTCTATTAATATAGATCCAACCTTTGTGGCACTTCTATCATCAATATCGTTACCCACTGAGATAATATTTTTATACATGTCTTTTAAATTACCTGCAATGGTAAATTCATCGATAGGGTATTGAATTTCTCCATTCTCAACCCAAAAACCAGAAGCACCACGTGAATAATCACCTGTTAAAGGATTTACCCCTTGCCCCATCATCTCATTAATAACTACACCTTTATGCATGCGCTTGACCATCTCATTAAATGAGGTGCAAGAGTTTGAAACAATTAAATTAGAAGTTCCACCTGTATGTCCTGTAGGGTTTAAGTTTAAAGCTCTGGCAGAATAAGAAGAAAGTAGGTAAGTCTGTAAAACACCTTCCCTTATTAGATAGCATTCTTGAGTTGGAATGCCCTCAGCATCATAATTTTGACTAGCCAACCCCTTTTTAATGAATGGCTTTTCTTCAATATTGATGAAGCTTGGAAATAATTTTTGATGAACAGAATCTAATAAGAAAGTTGTTTTTTTGTATTGCGCCATGCCACTGATAGCAGAAATGAGACTATGTAATAATGTTCTAGCCATTTCAGGTTTAAAAATGACCGGATAATTACCTGTTTGAACTTTTTGTGGGTTGCATTTCTGTAATGTTCGCTCAATAGCAAGGTTAGCCACTTTTTGTGGTGACCATAAGTCCTTATGGGACCTAGCTGAAGTATAACTATAATCACGTTGCATTTGGCCACTTTGAGCTGATGATACCAATGAAATTGATAATCCGTGGCGAGTTTGTCTGTTTTGATCCATGAAGCCATGTGAATTACC
>JAOMSY010000116.1 GCA_028355575.1 Francisellaceae bacterium
CCATTAAAAATTATCTTGTCCCTGAAGGTGGGAAATTCCATATTGATACCCTTTCAGGCCTAACTGTTGCACTCGCGCTTATTCCAGAAGCAATTGCTTTTGCCTTAGTCGCTAATGTAAATCCTTTAGTCGGACTCTATGCTGCATTTTTCATGTGCATCATTACGGCATTAATTGGTGGTCGCCCTGGTATGATTTCAGGTGCAACTGGATCAATGGCTGTCGTCATGGTTGCGCTGGTCAGTCAATATAACGTTGAATACTTATTCGCAACGGTGGTCTTAACTGGAATTATACAAATACTGGTTGGTGTATTTAGGCTCGGTAAATTAATACGAATGCTACCAAAATCAGTTATGGTTGGATTTGTGAATGGCCTAGCAATTGTGATCTTCTTGGCACAACTCGAGCAATTCAAAATAACCAGTCCTGACGGATCAACACACTGGTTAGAAGGCCAAACACTCTATGTTATGATTGGCCTGGTCGTCATAGCTATGGCAATTACGCATTTTTTACCGAAATTCACTAAAGCCATTCCAGCCGCTTTAACAGCGATTATCGTTATCTCACTCATCGTATTTTTAGGTGACGTACATACACGCGTCGTTGACGATATGATGGGCGGAATAGAAATGTCAGCTGGCTTGCCTACTTTTTCATTCCCGACACCGCCAATGAACTGGCATACCTTTACAGTTATTTTCCCGTATGCCGTTATTCTTTCTATTATTGGTTTATCAGAGTCATTAATGACATTATCCTTGATTGATGAAATAACACATACACGCGGTAGTGGCAATAAAGAATCCATCGCCCAAGGAATTGGTAATATTGTTTCAGGATTCTTCAAGAGTATGGGTGGTTGCGCCATGATCGGCCAAAGCATGATCAACATCTCTTCAGGTGGACGCGGTAGACTTTCTGGTATTGTTGCGGGTATATGTTTACTCCTGTTTATCGTTTTACTCTGGCCACTAATTAAAATGATTCCTCTGGCAGCGCTAGTCGGTGTTATGTTTATGGTTGTGTATGAAACATTCGAATGGGCAAGCTTTAAGTTTATACGTAAAATACCTTTTCATGACGGCTTAATTATTATTACCGTAACGATTGTTACCGTTGTAACCGACTTAGCGATTGCGACAATTGTTGGCGTAATAATGGCAGCCTTAGTATTTGCTTGGCAAACCGCTAAGAACATTTATGCTGAGGAAAAAGTCAATGAGAATGGCTCTAAAGAATATATCCTCCATGGTCCGCTATTTTTTGGTTCGACCACTAAGTTTAAGACATTATTCACACCTAGCTCTGATCCAAATGATGTGATTATCGATTTCAAATATTCCCGAGTTGCTGACCACTCAGCAATTGATGCGATTAAATATGTAACCGCGCAATATGATAAGTATGGAAAAGTATTTCATCTGCGCCATTTAAGTCCTGAGTGTAGAACGCTTTTAGGCAAAGCAGGTCAAATGGTCGATGTAAATATTATGGAAGACCCAGATTATCACGTAGCTTCTGATGAATTAGGTTAAGCCTAAATTTAACAATAAGGCTTTGATCTATCAATATTTGGCAGATCTATCATTAATTCAATAGACTTATTTCAATATCAAAATTTGATAAACCAGCTAATGAAAAAATTAAACTTTCTAATTATGGCTTCTATCCTGAGCTCAGGTATAAGTACTGCCAATGCAGACTCATTTACATCACCTTTATATATGGATCCACCTGTTATTTATGTCGCGACACCAACGGCTGGATGCCAAGGACTTCAGAATTGCGTTACTTCCCTTACCAACGCAGTTAAGCAAGCTCAAGATGGTAATGAGCTTCAGTTAATGAAGGGAACTCACCGCTTAGATTCACCACAACCCTTTGAGGAAAACATATCACAGCTCGTCATAGACAAAGACATTACCATAACAAGTTATGACCCAGACAGTGATTTAGATTGTTCTACAACCCCAGAAAGCTGCCCAACCATAATGATTGATGACGGCATCGCCCGTGGCATCGAAATACAAAGCGATGGCATTACCATTGCAAGTGTAAACATTACACAAGAAAAGCCACCGAGTAGCACCTATGCAAATGGACTGATTATCCAACTTAGCAATAATCATAATGTATATGATAATTTAGATATCTCTGATGTATACCTTAAAGGCAACAGACGAGGAATATGGGTGACAGGAGAAAATACTACCATTAGAGGTAATGTATTTGAAAACAATATTAGTGATGGCATTTTTGTTTCGGCATCACAAGGTAAATTTACCATACAAGGTAATCGATTTATTGGTCCTTCTAAAAATGGGATTATATTTGAAAGCCAACAATATAGTCCAATATCAAGCGGTGAAATAACCATTTCAGGGAACATGCTAAAAAATGTTACACATCTTTTTTTGTGGAACACCTGGGTATCTAAACAGAACTTCATAAACCTAGACATCAATTACAATACCGTGGTTAATGCGAACAGCTCTATTATTGTTTTTTATTGCCCCGCTCAAGATGGTTTCTCAAAATTAAGAACAATCGATATTGCGAATAACATATTTTCTCAGTCCAAGGGTAATTCGGTGCTTATTGATTACCAATATTGTCAACCCGGCATTAACGAACCCGATTCAGGCCAAATTAATGTTGTCAATAATCTTACTTACAACAATACACCAAAGTCAGAAGCCATAAATGATAAGACAAATAACTATGGATACATTGGTGAAATAACCTCTGACTTAAAGCCTCTAAAAGGGTATAAAATACAAGAACCTAAAGAAAATAACCAAAACCCATTAGTACTAATTAATACAACTGATTTTAAAATAGAAGCCGCATCACCCGCATTAAATGCCGCGCCAGATGATACCAACATTGGCGCTTGGCAAGGTAACTATACGCCTGAACCAGAACCAGCACCCTTTTTAATTAAAGCCAGCCCAAGATGCGCAAGAGCCGGCGATAAGATTAATGTTCTATACAAAGGGGATGGAAAGGCATCTTCAAGTGATAATCAAATTTCTCAAGTATTCTTTGATAAGTACGAAGCAGAATTTGTAAAAGATAAAGCGAATAAAAATGCTAATGTTGATCATGTTCAAGTGACTGTGCCTAAAGGGCCAAAAAATGGCGATCTAGTCGATATCACGCTGATTTTAGACAGTACACCAGAGCAAAAATATACTGGGCTTGATGTCT
>JAOMSY010000117.1 GCA_028355575.1 Francisellaceae bacterium
GTTGAAGTCGCAATGGATCGAATTAAGTTAAAATGGAATGCAGATGTTGTGCATAATAATGATTGGCAAACAGGCCTGGTATCTGCACTACTAACTCTCGAACAAAAACGTCCTAGAACGGTTTTTACTATCCACAACATGGCTTATCAAGGTAACTTCCCTTATGGTGTCTTTTCTGGCCTAGAATTACCTCACCACTGGTGGCATGAAGATGGTGTAGAATTTTATGGCAATATGTCTATGCTCAAGGCAGGTATAATGTATTCCGATAAAGTAACGACTGTTAGCCCAACCTATGCTAAAGAAATATGCACAGACGAATTTGCTTATGGATTCGAAGGCATTATGAATAAATGCCTAACAGAAGGTCGCCTGACTGGTGTGCTAAATGGCATTGATCAAGACTACTGGAACCCTGAGAAAGATGACTTAATTCCTTATAACTATTCTATTACTTCAAAGCTTAAAGCTAACAAAGAAAAAAACAAATTAGCTTTATTGCAAGAAATGAATGCCACAGATGACATGCTTGACCCTGAAATTCCTTTATTTGGCTTAATCGGCCGCCTTGTAGAACAAAAAGGCATTGACCTTGTCCTAAGCGTTCTGCCAGATTTGTTAGAATATAGTGATGCCAACTTTATCTTTTTAGGTTCTGGTGATTCTCATTTTGAGCACAGCTTAAAGTCATTCACCCAGCAATACCCTGACCGCATATTAACTTACATTGGTTATTCCGAAGCACTTGCACATAAAATTGAGGCAGGCGTGGATATGTTCTTAATGCCCTCTCGCTTTGAGCCTTGTGGATTAAATCAAATGTATAGCTTAGCTTACGGAACATTACCTATCGTGCATCATACAGGTGGTTTGGCTGATACAGTCATCAATTCAACTACTGAAAACATAGAAGCTGGTCAAGCAACTGGATTTGTATTTTATGATCCAACTTCTTATGCATTAAAAGAAACGATGTATTATGCAATTAGCTTATTTAATCAGAAAGCTATTTGGGAGCAGATTCAAAAAACTGCCATGTCTCAAAACAATAGCTGGGAAAACAGCGCGCAAGCTTATTTTGATCTATATACAGTCAAAGATTGACACTAATTCCCAGATAGCAAATATCAGTTTAAAATATGTAACACTTCTCAAACCAAAAAATTATATGATTATCTATAAAGCCCAGTTATATTTAACAAGCTCAGGCAAAACCTAGCTCGTCATCCCGTACTTGATACGGGATCCAGGCTACTCGCGAGTTCATCTTATTTTGTCTCAAATATTTTAAGCCTGAGTAGGCCTAGATTCCAAATCAAGTTTGGAATGACGCAACTGTTTAAGTTACCAAATCAATATGGGTATAAGGCTTAATGGTAGCTGAAATTTATAAGTAATCAGGAAAAATTTTCTATTTATAAGGATATAAATAAAATGTCTACGCAAAGCAAAACACCGCCTAAAATTATTAACAAAGTTGAGAAAACATTAGGTAATACTAAAGGTCAAATCGAACGAAGCTTCCTACATTATTTGTATAACTCAATTGGTCGACAAATTGACTCAAAAGCCCACTATCTTGACCAAGCACTATCTTACACTATCCGTGACAGACTAATGGTTAACTGGAAAAAGACCTGGCAAGCCTATAATACGCAAAATGCAAAACGCGGCTACTATTTGTCAATGGAATTTCTAATTGGTCGTTCATTAGTGAATAGTCTGATTAATCTTGGGCTTGAAGATAAAACCAAAGCAGCCCTTTTAGATCTAGGCTTAACATTAGAAGAAATTGAAGAAGCAGAAAAAGATGCTGGATTAGGCAATGGTGGTTTAGGTCGTCTTGCCGCTTGTTTTATGGATAGCTGTGCGACACTCGGACTACCTGTTATTGGATATGGGCTACGTTATGAATACGGAATGTTTAAACAATATATTCAAAATGGTCACCAAGTAGAAGAGCCTGACCATTGGTTACGTTTTGGTAGTTACCCTTGGGAAATTATGCGTAAAGAATACACTAAAACCGTTAAGTTTGGTGGTAAGACAACGCAATATGCTCATCCTGAGACTGGCCGACTAGTGGTAAAATGGGAATCAACGGATCCTGTTTTGGCTGTCCCCTTTGATGTGCCAATCCCTGGGTTTAAAAATAATATTGTCAACACGTTACGACTATGGTCAGCCACGGCTCAAGAAGAATTTAATTTGCGTGAATTTAACGCTGGATCATATACAGAAGCAGTTTCTGGTAAAACAGAGGCTGAAAATATCACTATGGTTTTATACCCTAACGATGCCAGCGAAAACGGAAAAGAACTTAGATTACGTCAGCAGTATTTTCTAGTTTCTGCAAGTATACAAGATGTCGTTATGCAATGGGCTGCTAGGAATAATAATGACTTTAGTAAGTTTTCGGAGAACAATACTTTCCAGTTAAACGATACACACCCAAGCCTAGCAGTAGCTGAATTGATGCGTATTCTGCTAGATGATTATTACCTAGAATGGAAAGATGCCTGGAAAATCATTACCAAAACCATGGCATATACAAATCATACATTATTACCTGAAGCCTTAGAAAAATGGTCAATTGGTTTATTTGAAAAACTACTCCCTCGTCCATTAGAAATTATATATGAAATTAATCAGCGCTTTTTAGATGAAGTTGAAAAGAAATGGCCTGGAAATGACATTAAAAAACGTGATCTCTCAATCATTGATGAACATCAAATGGTGCGTATGGCATATTTAGCTATTGTGGGTAGTTACTCAGTCAATGGTGTTGCTGCCTTGCATTCTCAACTCTTAAAAGAGGGCTTATTTAAAGACTTTTATGAACTCTGGCCACATAAATTTAATAACAAAACGAATGGTGTCACTCAAAGAAGATGGATGGCTTCATGTAATCCTGAGTTAAGAAAGTTACTTAAAAAAATCATTGGCGAGGGCTGGATAACCAATTTAGATGAGTTAGCTAAAATTGAAGATTTAGCTGAAGATAAAGTATTTTGTAAGAAATGGCAGGCTGTTAAATTAGCAAATAAAAAACGTCTAGCAGAACTTGTTGAAAAAGAAACGGGTATCGTCTTTAACCCTAATGCAATGTTTGATGTTC
>JAOMSY010000118.1 GCA_028355575.1 Francisellaceae bacterium
TCACTTAAAAAAAGACATTTAAAGTATGCAATGACAGTGGCTAGAGGAAGCTCAGACCATGCTGCCACATTTGCTAAATATCTTTTCGAAGTCGAACTTGGTTTAGTTACCTCTTCTGCTGCTCCATCCGTTTATACTATTTATGATCAAAAATTTAACCATAACGGTGGCTTAGTGGTAGGGATATCGCAATCAGGTAAAAGCCCTGATTTATATGAAACGGTTGCAAAAGCAACTAAATCTGGTGCACCAACTATTTCTCTCGTGAATCAAGTTCAATCGCCTTTAGCAGAGGCATCTGAGTTTGTTGTGCCCCTACATGCGGATACAGAGGTCGCCGTAGCAGCAACCAAAAGCTATATTTCTACATTAGTGGCTTTAATACAATTTAGTGCTATTTACACAAATAATAAATCCCTACTTACAGCCTTAGATCAACTACCAGAATTACTTGCTCTTTGCAATGAAACAAACTGGGAAAGCGTTGTCAGTAGTTTTGAACATACTCAACATGCATATATCGTTGGGAGAGGCTTTAGTTTTCCTATTGCCCAAGAAGCGGCATTAAAGTTAAAAGAAACTTCATCATTACATGCAGAAGCTTTTAGTAGTGCAGAAGTTTTACATGGCCCTTTTGCATTAGTTAAAGACCATTTTCCAGTACTTGTTTTTGGGCAAAATGATGCTTCATTGCCTGGTGTTGTTGACCTAACAAAACGTATGACGGAGATGGGGGCAAGAACATTTTTATGCTTACCCCATACTGATAATAAAGAGCATATTGTTTGTAGTAGCCGCTTACCTATGCCACGGTCAATCCACCCAAGGCTTGACCCTATTATGTCAATTCAAGCATTTTATATTATGGCTGCCAGGTTAGCAGTTAAGCGAGGTCTAAATCCAGATAAACCAAAAAATCTCAAAAAAGTGACCGAAACGAGATAGAGGTGCAAACTTATATATTATCAGGCGCAAAAATATGTTTACCTGATACCATTATTAATGATCATTATCTAATTGTTAAGAATGGTATTATTACGCGTATAAATCAAGAAGATGTTCCTAAACCTGATCATATTGAAATCATTAAATTATCATCTAATCATACGATCATTCCCGGGTTTATCGATGTGCATATGCATAAGGCGACAAAGTCGCTTAAAGAACTAAATAACCGAGTGGATTTGGTCTACGAGGTTGTTGATTCACGGGCTCCTTTAGCTTCTTCTAATTCAGAGTTATGTGATATTTTTAATTTAAAGCCAATTATAAAAATAATGACTAAAAAAGATTTAGCAGATCCTATCATGCTAAAAGAATGGTCAAAATATTTTAAACATAGCTATGCGATTAATACCCTCTCAAATAAGAACTTAAAAAATGAATTTATGCAAAAAGCATTATCAATTATTCCAAAAAGGGGTACCGTATTAAAGCCAATTAGAGCTGTTATTATAGGTCTACCTAATGTGGGTAAATCAACTTTAATTAATCAACTTTCACAAAGAAAAATTGCTAAAGTGGGAGATACACCAGCCGTTACTCGTAATATTCAGACAATAAAAATCAGTAATAATTTTACTTTGTTTGATTCTCCAGGTGTTATGTTAAAAAATACAGGTAATAATGAAACTGGTTTAAAATTAGCTGCTATTAGTTGTATTAAGGACACAGCGTTTGACTATCCTGATATATCTGAATTTATTATAAATCAACTAATTCTAAAGTATCCAGATAACTTAAATAGGCGTTATAAGATTGATATAAACGCATTAAATTTAAATTCTATTTATAGAAAAATATTAGCCTACCATGAAGACCAGATATTAGATGAAAAATCAATAATCAAAGCATCTGAACGTATTGTTAATGATTTTAGAAAAGGCTTGTTGGGTAAAGTATGTTTAGAGAACCCAAAAGATTATTTAGAATTAGACCAATAATGTTTTAACAATGTCATTTGGTCAGCTTCATATTTATTTTGACCACATTTTGATGTTTTAGCTGATTCGACGTTATTTGGCCAAAAAAGGTTGAATATTAAAGATGAATAAATTCCTTTAGGATCATCCATAGCATCTTTAACAGTAATATCGTTTATGTTACTGGTTACATTAGGCATTATTTAAGTTCGCAAATGATAAGATTAATAAAAATTCACTGTAGTTTTAGCATAAATATTGTTGTTATGCAAAATAATACAAGAAAAGAAGTGTTTAAAACCAACAATAGATTTATTTGTATTGTTTTCCATTCACATTAAATTGGTAATGGAATAATTTTAGCGTATTTTCATATGCTTTTTGGGCAGCACTATACTGATCAACTTCAACTGCTTGAGGTTGTGTGGTATTAATTTGCTGATTAGGCTGTTTTTGCATAACAGTAGCTTTATTTTGATTGTTGGTATTAACATGGTTTTTCTTCTGTATCTCTTCAACAGCATTGAAATAGTTTTCCATGATTTCATTATAGGTTACTGTACCTTTAGGAATAAAAGTAACTTCATATGTTTTTGGATCATTTATATAGTTTGCTAGGCTATCAAAAAAATCTCTAGAGAAATCTGATTGGGACTGGCTTGCAAACATTGATAATTGTTGGCTCACAACAGCTTTCATTTTGTCTGGTTGTTGTCCTGCCATGGTGGCGTAAAGTTTTATTAAATCTTGAATGAGTGTTTGGTTATTTATAACGAGGCCTGCTTTATTAATTTTAATATTCTTAGCAAACATTTTTTCTGACTCAAATGATTCTTGTGTTAATCTCTGTTGTGAGATTTCACCTTCTTGCGCTTCGTTATATTGATCAATTGACTTTTGAATATATTCAACTACTTGTTTAACATATAGCTTATCAGTGTAGTTATAATTTAAGTAGGCTTTTACATTACCCATATTTTGGATGCCAAAATTCATAAACTCGCTACCTAAGCCTTTATTATCATAATCTGTTTTTTCATTAATATCGAAAAATAAATCTAAATCTTTATCGCCAAATGTCATTTTAACAAGCTGTTGGTATTGTGGTGGCAGGCCATTTATTTCTTCTGCAGTTATATCTGCGCCAAAATGCATTTTGTTATCCGTTAA
>JAOMSY010000119.1 GCA_028355575.1 Francisellaceae bacterium
ACAGAGTTCTGCTTGTAGCACTGTTTCAGGGGCAACATAATGGTCTTGATTGGCGGAGACATCCGGATCAGGTAAAGCCTGACGGTCTAACTTACCATTAATCGTTAATGGGAAAGCTTCCAAGGCAACAAAGAAGCTCGGGACCATATACTCGGGTAAAGAATCATTGCAGTGAGAGATTAAGGCTGATTCAAGATCATTATTCTCAATATTTAGGTTTGTAACACCCTCAGGCACATAGTAAGCCACTAAGAGTTTATCAGTACCATTGCCATTACTATTACCAGCAGCAGTACTATCATTTCCACTGCTCTGTCTATCTTTCGCCAATACACATACCTGTGAAATAGCAGGGTGTGTACTTAAGGTATTCTCTATCTCACCTAACTCTATCCTAAATCCTCGGATCTTAACCTGAAAGTCATTACGACCAATGTACTCTAAGTTACCATCTGCTAACCATCTGACTAGATCGCCTGTTTTATATAAACGGGTATAACCCTTTTGAATATCTGACTCAGTAGCAAAAGGATTCGGGATAAATCTTTCTGCAGTTAACTCTGGTCGATTCAAATAGCCACGGGCTAGACCTGCTCCGCCTATATACAATTCGCCTACTACACCTATTGGGACGGGTTGTTGCTGGGGGTCTAGAATGTAGGTATAGGTATTGCCTAATTCATTACCTATAGAATGTGTATTTAATCCAATAAGTGATGTTATTGTAGTTTCAGTTGGGCCATATTCATTGATTATTGTTTTGAAATGAGCGTCGTATTTCTTAAATACCTCTATTGGGACATGTTCAGCACCAAATACGATTCTCAAATTATCAGGTAATTTCTTAAAATCACATAACTCAAAATACGAAGGTGTAGCATGGAGATGTGTGATTCTGTTCTTAATTACAAAATCAATAAATAATTTAACATCTTTAACTATATCTCCATCTGGAATATAAAGATTAGATCCAGAGCTAAATGCTAAAAACATTTGCTCTATTGATGCATCAAAAACATATTGCGCAAATAAAACAAATCTTTCATTCTTATTTATAGAATAGCTATTTAATAAAGAAGATATAAGGTTTGACACACCTCTATGCTCAACTAATACCCCCTTAGGCTTCCCAGTGGTCCCTGAGGTATAAATCACATAAGCAAGATCCGTTGATTGACTTTGTGGTGTCAGATTAGATTTATCCTGAGTGTGTATGTTAGTGTTTACACTTGTTTCACTTAAGTCGATCACTTGGGTTGCTAGATCATTATCTTTAATCAGGTTGTGTAGCTTATCCGCATGATTACTTTGGGTGAGTAATAATGGGGCTTGTGTATCTGATAGAATGTACTCAATTCGATCCTCAGGATAACTTGGATCTAACGGTACGTAGGCTGCCCCTGCTTTCAATACCGCAAGTATTGAAATGATCATCTGTTCAGATCTATCTAAGCACAGTGCGATCAATGTATCTGGTTGAAGCTTATGTTGTCGTTCTTGGCTGTCTTTATTATTGTTACTTTGCCTTGCACTGATACTATTTTTATATTCCGCTCTAATAACTCTGGCTAACTGATTACTGTGTTCATTTAGTTCTTGATAAGTCAGTTGTGTTTCTTCATACACCACTGCAATGTTATTCGGCGTTTGTGTTACTTGTTCTTCAAATAGTTGATAAATGGTCTTATCTTTTGGATAAGCCTTATCGGTATCATTCCAATCATAAATAATGGTTTGGTATTCTTCTTTACTCAGTATTTGAATATCTTTAATGGCTTGGTTAGGGGATGTGATAAGCTGTTCAAGCACATTCAGATAGTGCTGTTTAAGTCTCTCAATAGTCTCCGGTGCAAATAGGCTTGTGGCATACTCTATGACCCCTTTAAGCTGATCCTCACCATCGTTTATTAACATATCTAGATCAAACTTGGCAGTTTGTTCATTACGTAAGGGTTCAGCATCTAGATACTGATTAAATTCTTTAGCTTGAGCCTCAGAGCTAAAGCTTTGCGCTCTAAAACTTACTTGGAATAACGGATGCCTAGATTCATCCCTAATGATATTAAGCTCACCTACTATTTTCTCAAAAGGGATATCTTGATAGCGCTGTGATTCTGAGATATCAGCTCTTACCTGTTCGATTAATTTTAGTATCGACTGTTCTGGATCGATGCTCTGTCTCATTACTAAGGTATTTACAAAGAACCCAACAAGGTCCTGAACTTGACTATAGTGTCTATTAGCAATAGGAGAACCAATGATAATGTCATCTTGACCGCTATATTTATGAAGTAATACATAGAAAGCAGAAATTAATACGCTGTAAAGGCTAACTCCTTGTTGTTTTGCAAGTGAGCGTAGCTGTCTTGATAACACTTGATCAAGCTCAAAGGGAAGTATCGCACCTTTGTAATCAAAGCGATGTGGTCTTTCCTTATCTGTGGGTAGCTCTAATGTTTCCATACCTTCAAGTTTATGTTTCCAATAGGACAGTTGTTGCTCTAGAACCTCGCCTTGTAAATAAGACTTTTGCCACTCAGCGAAGTCTTTGTACTGTATAGTAAGCTGTGGTAATGTTTCCTGCTGATTATTGAAACTTGCAAGTAGTTCTCTTTGTAGAATGTCAATTGCCCAACCATCACTAGCAATATGGTGCATATTGATTAAGGCATACTGTGAACCATTTTCTTTGTTGGTATACCAGCTGGCTCTGATAGGATATTCATTACGTAAGTTAAAAGGCGTATCAATATCTTTAGCAGCTTGTTCCTCAAGAGCATCAATGCTATCAAAAATATAGGTCTGAATATGTAACGGTTCATTACATACTACTTGGACATCAACACCATTTGCATCCTGTTCAAATAAGCTTCTTAATACTTCATGGCGATTGATAACATATTCTATCGCTTGGCTAAACATCATTTCATTGATCTGTGATGATGCTTTAAAAAACATAGGGATATGATATGCATTTGTCCCTTGCTCATATTGCTCAATGAACCACAGTCTTTCTTGGGCAAAGGAGAGCGGATAATACTTTTTTGTCAAAGCTTTTGGAATGGTGAGCAATTCACCTTCTTCTTGTT
>JAOMSY010000012.1 GCA_028355575.1 Francisellaceae bacterium
TTTTTCTTAATACCATATATAACAATCATTTTCTTATACTGTAACTGTTTGACATGATTGACTACTTTTTTCCGATAACTCTATTAGTTTTATTACTTCCAAAGCACTCTCAGCTGTCACGTGAGTCGTTTTCTTACCTTGTATTGCATCAGTAACACCCTGATAAAAAATGGCATAATTACCCACCTCTGATTTAACGACATCATTTTGTAATTCTGAACATAACATTCCATAGTCATTTTTGCTTTCAATCCCGTAACCAGAATCACTGGGTGACATACCATTTCGAAGCTGGTTCTCTTGAGGGTCTAAACCATATTTAATGTATGTCCCTTTTGTACCATCAACTCTAAAACGTCTATTCTCCCCTGCGGACAACATACTGGCATGCAAAATGACTTCCAATTTGTCATAGTGAAGCTGAATATGAAAATAATCTGCAATCTGAGATTTATCTCTTAATGGTAAACATCTTGCAGTTAAAGACTGCGGCGTACCAAATAAACAAAGTGCTTGATCAATTAAATGCGACCCCAAATCATATAATATTCCAGCGCCTGGCCCTGGCACTTCTCGCCACCTCTCTCTTACTTCTGGTCTAAAACGGTCAAAATGAGATTCAAATGTTCTAACCTCTCCAAGTTTTCCTGAATCGATTAGTTTCTTAATTGTTAAAAAATCACCATCCCAACGGCGGTTATGAAAAACAGATAATATCAAGTTCTTCGCATTCGCTAGATTAATTAATTTTTCTGCTTCTTCAATTGTATTAGTCATCGGCTTTTCTAAAACAACGTGCTTACCTTTTTCTAAAGCCTGTTTTGCTAACGAATAATGCACTTCATTTGGCGCAGTAATAACAACTAGCTCAACATTTTGGTCTTTTATTAATTCATCTGCTGTTAAGTGGTGAGCAACATTATAAGGATGTGCCTTTAACATTTCATATTTTTTAGATGTGCTAATAGCAATTAATTCCATATTTTCCGAAGCATTTATGAATGGAATATGAAACACTGTTGCAGATAAACCAAAACCAATTACACCAACTTTAATCATGTTATTCCCAATCTAAAATTGTTTACAAATAAGCATAGTGTATTTTGTGCTACAACAACACAATCAAGATTTAAGGGAGCCTATATTAATTCTGGACACAGCAGATTTATTTTCCAAATTTATCACAACAAGGCGCAAATTGCTGACAATAGCACGTTCTATTGCCAAAATTTGCAACGCATGTGTGGTGAAATTGGAGATGAATATGCGTGTTCAGGAATTATTAGAGGCTCCCTTAACTTTAAAACTGGTTAAAATAACAATAATAAACGCGGCAGATAAAATCCATGCAACATTCACATCAAGCCCAATAAAGCTAATCTTTGCTGGCATAATGGCATAAATAAACGTGAATATAATAATTAAGATTAATAACAACAGAATAGCCGCATACACTGCTGCTAAAATATATTTACCAAGTTTCATAAATAATAAAACAATTGATACGGTCACAAACAAATAGACGACCAAGGCACTTAATACAGCCATAATCACAAAGTTTTGGCTTAGATCATTTGAAAGGCAACAAATAAACGCAATCAATAACGGTACAAATAAACAGCTAGCTTTAGAAAGCAGTCGTGAGTTATTTTTAAACATTTTTATTTTATAACTGTTACCCAACAAATAAAGCTGTTGTGAGTAACCGATAGTTAATCCATTGAAGCTTGCTAATAAGCCAAACAGTCCTAGCAAAAGAATCACATTCGATACAAATGGAAAATTTAGATTCTTGATCAAATTCGGTAAAGGATCAGTTGATAATAATTCCCCGGAAGTGCTTGCATAGCAAATAAAAAAGAATACTGTGATTAATGCTAGTACCGCTAAAATAACTAACCCGATAGCAATACCGATAAACCCTTCTTTTTTAGGCTTTTTCATTGCGTGTATTAAGGTAATACCACCTTCAATACCAAGAAACAACCATATTGCAAATGGGATAGCATAGGCAATACCATTAAATTCAATTGGCTGACTAAAAGGCGCAACCTGCTCGACCTCTGAATTAAAATAAACAGAGGCAATAACAACATAAAAAACAAATACGCCTAATATGGCTAAAACGGTCGCAATCGTCTCATATTTAGCGATATGGTTTAAAGAGCCAATATTGGCAAATAATACAATAAGGAATCCAATTAACACCGCCACTGGATAGTTAACAAACGGGACAAGTTCATTCAAGTAGATTGCAAATGAGATAGCAATTGCTGGTGTGCCAAGCCAATATTCAAATACACACGCCCAACCGCATAGATATCCCAGCTTTTTACCTAAAACCACACTCACTAAATCGGGCAAAGATTTATCTTTATCCATATAGTGGTTAACTAGATAGCCACAGCTAAACATAAAAAAGCTAAAAAAGATGACCAGAATGATTACAGCAATAAAATACGATGACGGTGTTGACTGTTCAAGCCCACTGTTCCAACCAAAGTATTGGCCAGATATGACCATGCCAACCATGACAAAAACGAATTTGAAAATACTAATATGACTCTTGTGTAATTCCATTTAACTATTTACTCGAGGAATCCTTTGATCATTAGTATATGCATATTCATCGCGATTTCACGCACCGCCATACATATTAAAACAGTTGAACCCCATATATTGATTATTTACAAAGTGGAATAGGTTTAGTTGATACACTTATTTAAAATTCAAGGAAGGCGTATTCTGGCTATGAAGCAAACAGAGGAAAGCGTCTATGAAAACTAAACTAAAATCACCTTTATATACATTAATAATTTTTATACCAATGCTTATTATTTCTGGATTCTATATGCATCAAAGTCATCCAGTGGTTAATGATAACGGCACAATCCAATTGAGTTACAACCAACAACAATTTAATAAAATTGATAGCCCAGTAACCATGCTTAATAGTAGTCACTTAGTTTAATCAAAACTTGAAATATCTTATCAATCTAGGGATCTTAAAATGAAATCAAAAATAAAAAACATATTATACATTGCTTTAATATTAGCACCTCTAGTCGTTGTACTTAGCCCTTTTGCTATCCATAACTATCAACAAAATGACCAACAAAGCGCGCAGGTATTAAGCTATAACAAACACCATGTATCATTAATGCAAGACTATGTTGCATTTGAACAGGTAGGTCATTTGGCTTAATAAATAATTTATTAGCTTAGACTGTCTGAAATTTTAAAATTACTAGCAGGAGTCAATATGAAAACCAAGACTAAAAACATCTTGTCTATTATCCTAATCGTATCCCCTGTCTCTATTGTTTATTTACCCTGCCAATACATCTATTATAAGTTGTGGTAATTTTCAAATACAAAGAGAGCAGCCTAATGGCTTAGATTGCTCAAAGGTGTATTTAATACACTTACTTGAAGACTTAACCCAACATATAATGGTTAAAAATAAGCCAAAGGAAATATTATGAAAAGCAAACTTAAAGCATCTATGTTCGGTATTATAATAAGCGTACCTGTATTAATTGCTTGTACCGCATTTTATATACAACCAGAGCCATTGCATCATACTGAATATTCAACTGTGGTTAACTATAACAACAATAATTTAGACCCAGTACAAAAAATTGTTGCCAGTCAACATGCTGGACACCTAGTTTAGGTTTAAAGATTTTGCTAGGAAAAATTATTAAACCGAAATTTAGAATATAGGAAATATTGGGCGCAAAAAAACCAACACGAGGTTGGTTAAATTGTTTAAGTTAGTTTGCACTAACTTGAGGAGTAGCACCTACAATGTTACTTGAGAAACCTTAAGAGAATATTAAATGATCAATTCTCGGCTCACGATTAACACTATATTGTTGATTTTTATAGAAAATATATTTCAATACTTGCTGTGGCGCACCATTAACTTTAACTATTCAATATACTCCCAGGTATCGAACATGGCTGCTTGCCCTAAATAACTGTCCAAATTATCATACACATTCCAGACTAATGCATTTCTTATGTAAAAGCGTTTACCAGATTGAGCTATTCGGATCCCAGTATAATTTGAGATAAATCCATTTCGAGACACCTCATCTAACAATCTTTGACGCTCCGCCTGATTAACCGTTTCCGCTGAAAATTTTGACGGTAATGAAGTAAACTCATCCCAATCCATTTCAAAGAGACTTTGTGCGCTCTTATTAGCATAATTAAATACTGGATCAGGTTGATTATTATGGGAAAGCAGAATAGTTGATGACGCATAAACCTTTTGTGCATCCTCTTCACAATTGACATTATCAACAATAAAGCTTTTATTTGAGACTTTTCTTAAGCTTTGTTCAAGTAATATCAAATGGTTTAAAAAATACTGATTATTGTGTTGTGGCTGTTGACTCATATAAACCCCAATGTTTTAGAATATATAATATAAAGGATTCTAGTTCAAAATAATCGATATGCTTGCGAAGCTTATATTTCCCTTCTATAACTCTAATAGTATTAATTTAAACGAGTACTTTTTAACATGCGAAATTTACGAATATCTGCAACGCTTATGTCTGTTTCGGTAGCAACTATAGTTATATCTGGCTGCGCACAGAAGCCAGCACCTCAACCAACAGAAACATATGAAACCGAGGTCACACATCCTGTTGCTTACCATTGCCCAACCGTTAATGAAGTTAAGTATGAAGGTGATGGCTTTTTAGGGGCTAAAACATATTATAACGATGTCTATATGCGATGGAGTGGTTCTATTCCAGATATGGACTACCCAAAATTAAAAGAATTTAGCGGTGCTGAAATGATCTGTAATGATGGAACCTGCCAGGTTAGCTGCTTATACAAACTCATTAATATGCAAGGAACTGTCTTTTTATGGGCAGCAAATGACTACGATGAAGATTTTGTTGCTATATCACAACCTGGTGGAATCTGGCAAAATAGCGCTTGTAAAAGCTCAGAAGTTAATAAGTGCGCTTTTTACGTAAATCCAAATTAATCGTTAGCTCCCATGCAAAATCAAGGTAAAGTATTTTTTGGCCTCCTCCTAGTGATGTCGATGGAGCTAATTGACCTAACGGTACTCAATACTATTTTACCCATGATAGCAGGCTCATTAGATATCGATGCCGTTGATGCCAGGATAGCAATCACCAGTTATATTATTTCTTTGGGGATCTTTATCCCGCTTTCTGTATGGGTATCGAATCGATTTGGCTACAAAATGCCAATCATATTGACCATTGCCGGATTTATTGGCTCATCTGTCATGTGTGGATTTGCGCCATCATTACTCTTCTTAGTTGTATTCAGAACGGCGCAAGGTTTTTTTGGCGCCCTGCTGTTACCCCTAACTCAAACTACGATGATTCGCCTTTCTGACAGCATGCTAAAAGTCTCAGCCACAATTAGTATGTATATGACAGCTTCAGCAGCCGTAGGTCAGTTACTGGGTGCTTTTTTGGCTGAGTACATTTCGTGGCGAGCAGTATTTTTTATAAATGCGCCTGTTGGACTGATTGGTATTTTCTTTATTCAATTTTACTTTAAAGATCCATTTGAAAAACAAAAAACTAGCCTTGATTGGGTTGGACTAATTTTAATCGGCTTAAGTATTGGGCTTATCTTTACCTTGAGTAATATTATGGCATTTAATAGCATTAGCTATTTAATTAAAATTGCGATGGGTGTTATCCCAATATTTTTATCTATTTTCTATATCTTCGTTTATAAGAAGATAAAAACGCCAATCCTCAATTTTGAACTTTTTAAACACAAAGGCTATTCGCTTATTAATTTGGTCATATTTACCAGCAAATTATCTTTATATTGGTTATTCTTCGCCTTCCCTATTTATCTTTATTTATATATCGACTTAGCCATTACAACCGTTGCATTAATTATGGCAAGTATTGCAGTCAGCACCTTTTGTATTAAAAAGTTTTCGGTTCTGTGCATCCAAAAATTTGGCATGAAAACAGTCACCATCACCTCTTCATTTTTAATTTTATTAGTCATGGTCGCTTGGGGGTTCATTTTAGAATACCGAGTACATTTAAGCCTAATATTAGCTTTAATCCCAATATTTGGGTTATTATCCGGTACGTATCAAACCGCAACCACTGCTTATAAACTACAAGTGGTGCCTGATAAATATCAAGGTGATGGCAATGTACAAGGTAAGGCAATATTTATGATCGCCAGCGCATTTTCAATATCATTTTTGGGGATGGTATATGATATCTCTAAACATATACTTCAAATAGAGGTTCATATGCCCTTGTTTATTTGGGCATTAGAATACTGTTTCATCGTCAGTGGTATCATTCAGTTTTTAATCACCTTATTAGTATTATTCTTAAAAGATGATTCCGTCACATAGCGTTAGTTCTTTAAGTAATCACAGTGTGACTTGTTATGAATACTTTCTAATGACGTTTGACTGTAATACATTTTCTTAAACTCAGCAAAGTCTACACCTGCTACCTGACCCCCTTTAACTTTTTGTCCAATAACAATATTACCTTCTTTTTCTGCATAGGAATTATAATAAATAACCAGTGCCTTTAGTTGCTGATTTTGTTTATAAAAAATAAATCGAACCGTCGCCCCAAAATAAGGATATTTTTCCATTGGAATATTAGAACCCTGGTAAGCTTTAAGATTATTATTAATTAGATATGACAAGATATTAAATGTTGTTGTATCGTGGCCAGAATATAACGTAAATTTATTTGGTAATTTTCCTGATGACTGTTCTACAACTTCTACGTTATGAATGATTTCACTAATTAGATTCGAACCAGTATTAAACCCATTTTGCTGATAAGCCTCTAGGTACTTTGTAAACTCATAGTCGTTATGATATGGGTAAGCAATCACATCTCGAGTATATACCCAACCAAAGTATTCATTTATTTTATCAATATCATTTTGGGATAAATTTAAGATATCTCCAGCATTACAATCATGGTTTGAATCTGAACAATAATTTTCGAGCGTCATCACATTATCAGCTAAACGAATGATATCCATCAAACATATGTAGGCTTTTTCTGCAGATATATTTTTTTCTTTTAGGCATTTTTCTTGGTATTGACTATCAACCACTGTGAAAAAATTAGCATTAATGTCATACCATTTTTTATAGTTATCATAAGCTTCATTCTCCCAAAATAATTTCCAACCGTTTGCCTTCCTGTAAGAATTATCTGGTTTGTTATTGGTTTGAAGCAATAAATTATCATCATCGTGCGCTTCGCTATAAAAATTCAAAGTAGGTTGCTGCGGCAAGCCATAAAGTTGGTCTGGAAATAGTCCACTTAAGTACGCAAGTGCACTCATAATGGTTCGATTCACACCAGTTGTGCGCACACAAAAACTATCTTGCGAATACTGTTCTGGTAAGACTGTTTCTAATTGCTGATATGAACGATTACCAAGTATCCTAATTTGCAAAAAACCATTCATGGTTAATTGACCTTTGGGAATATTCACCTCATTCCATAGTGATGGATATTTAATTCCAAGTATTTTTACAATAGGTGTTCTAGCGCCATGTCGAATAACATCAGCTGAATAAATTATCTCAGCTCCTTCAGGTAATTGAATAGTAGAATGCTTAACTTCAGAATCACCTACTCCCGACATCGAAAAGGCCGATGAAGTCATAATTGAAGCAAAAAAGATTGAGATAACCTTATATTTACGCATACCAAACATTTTGAACCCTATAAAAATAACTTATAAATAATTAGTAAAGAAAAAAAGGATGCGAAATGCTAGTTATTCGGAAACAAAGATTGACGTACATCTATTTTTAGCAAACCAGAACAACAGTCCTGGCAATATAAGAACCATGAATTTTATTTTTTAATAAAATTTGGCGCACGGTTCGGAGTAAAAGGCCATGAAAGAAAAAGATGAAGACAAAAAAAAGACTTGTTGGATAGCATCAAAGAAAGCTCGATTTTAAGATGGCGACATATCAACATACTTGGTACTTATGGTTTCACCTCTAAATGAGGTCCTAATGAACATAGAATAACAGCTCAAGAGGCATTGGACTTCCTAGCGGCATAAATCAAATATGATCATGTAACATACAAATATTGAGAATTTGCCCCAGATGCATTTAGGCTCATATCTGGAAAAGTATAACTAAATTAATGTTGTTGATATGTTTATTTGAAATCCATATTTTTGGGGATTCTTCCATATAGCCCTTAACAGGTAATTGCTAGAGCCACAACACGTACTCTGTACGCTATGCTATAAGATAGGTAATATTATAAAATCTTCTTGTATACAAAAATAATTAAATGGGGAATGATATGAAGGTAATTAAAATTTTATTCATTACGTTGAGTATAAGCTTTGTTATGAATCAAGCATATGCGCTAAATCCAGCATATAATATGTCTTTCAAAAAAACAGTAATAAATAATAAGCTTTATAAAGATAAGGATTGTGCTGGTGCTAAAACAACGGATCAATCATCAAAAGTATAAACTGGAATAAGGTATCTAGAAAAATCTAAAGATATAGCTAACAAGTAATGGTTTGCTTATTTTGAAGATAATATTAGTCTTTATTGAGTTGTCTAATCATATTGAATTAACAGCAAACTAAATCGGGTTAGCTATACAGAGTATAATATTAACTATTAGTCGTTTAGGCGTGAGTGATCATGAATATTAATAAATCTACTGCCAACACGATGCGTGATAAAAAAAATTATTGGTTGTTGTTTATCACCAGCATGATTCTATTGTTTAACGCAGGTATTATTAATAGCGTTGTTTTGTATAGGGCTTATCATAAAAGTGTTGTATATATGACAGGCAATGTTAGCTTTTTAGGAAGATATTTAGCTGACAATAAAATGATCGTGTTTCTTCATGTTTTGGCTATTGTAGTCGGATTTTTAATTGGTGCTATTATTAATGGTATCTTATTAAGAAAACAATCATTTTCACTAGATAACGCTTATGGTAAATCTTTAATGTTACAAGCATCATTTTTGGCGTTTGGTACATTTTTAATTGCTAATAGATTTCCAATAGTTCATCATTTTGATGAATTTTTTATCGCAATAGCTGGTGGCATGCAAAATAGCTTAACCACAAAATATAGTGGTGCTGTTGTGCGTACAACACATCTCACTGGTACTATAACAGATCTAGGTATTGAAATTGGTCATTTACTTAGTGGTAAAGAATGTCATCCCTGGAAAATAATGTTTTTTAGTTCATCAATTTTATTTTTCTTTTTGGGTTCTTTATTCGGTGCGCATTGGTCTGATTTAATGAATCACAGTTATTATTACTTACTGTCACCATCAATTATTATTACTTTTTTAGTTGGATTAGCTTTTCTAATTAAATTTAAAGAGAAAATATCAAAAGCTACTTAATATGGTTCTGTCGTAATTTTACAGGCCGTATAATCACCAGCTAATCTCAGTGATAGCTTCTATCACCTCATAAATATTATTCGATAATGTTAACTTGGCTCTCCGCTCTTTTCTGTTTAACAGTATACGTCTGATTGTAATGCAATCAAATCATTGTAACATTTAAGCAGTGCAACAAAGATCAAAAGAGCCAAATATGCTTATGCGATAGAGCATATATGACGGTACCTACCCGTTTTTAATACGGGTAGGTTTATTTTGGGATGGTGATAAGATGCAAAGTATGGATTTTACATGGTGAAATTATGCAAAACAAGTTATTAAATATAAATTATAGCCTATCAAATATTGATATGAAATCTACAACTAATATGTGAATAGTAATCATGAATATATTAATTTCAAAAATAATTGCATTGAGTTTGATTAGTGTTATTTCTTGGCTAAGTATTGGCATAATAATTGATCATTATAAAACTGATGAGAAAATGGCTTTATATCAAAACTCACAAGCTTCTCAATACATTCAGGTTAACATTATTGAATAGGTTACTGAAGCGCTCACTGAGATTAGCTGGCAAATAAGACTTTAATTAATAAATCTCTAAGGAAAAAATATGTTATCAATGAATAAAATCATCTTTAAATCACTAGCATCATTAACTATTGTAATGAGTGTATTGTCAACAGCATATATTGGGTTCACTTATAATAACATACACGATTTAGAACTAACTTCTCAAAACCCTCAATCTAGCTCTACTGTCCTGCCAATAGGTAGAATATAGCAGCAAATCTCAGCGAGTCATTTACATAGGTAGTTTTTTTCTTATTGACTGAATATTGAATAAATAAACAGACCAGGCTTATCTCCAGATCATGAGGTTGTGGAATGTATACCTCATAAAGATTATGATCTGACAACTTACCAATGAGTGTCGAGAATATAAAAATAGTAGTGGAGATTAAATGGTCTGTAAAATTGCGACAGAACCCCGTATTCAGCCTGGTATTAAAATTTCATATTTTTATTATAATGCCTGTATATTAACCAAATAAATTTAGCCGATGAACAAAACATATTATATTAGCTCTATGGAAAATCCATCTCCACAGGATATAAATAAAATTATGCAAGATTCAGAACATAATGCTAATACTATTAATCATGCCATATCACTTTTAAAACAGGAACTTATAAGCCAAATAGACATATTATCATATGATAATAATGACTTTATAAGGTATGCTGGTAGTTCTACGAAAGAAGATTTACTTCAATATTATAAACTGAAAATATGGCAGACAGATATATACGAAAACTTGAATGCTCATTACTATTTAAAGTCATATGATTATAGTGACTCTAAAAGGTATCATCAGTACGCAGTAATGCATAGTAATAAAGTCTTTTTATATATAGATAGGCATTATTTAACCCATAAAGATATTTTTATTTTTGGTATGAATAAAAAATTATATTTAAGCTTATCGTTAACAGACAGGGTATCTTTATGTAGCCAATTAAACAATATCATAACATTTTTATATAAAGAGTTAAGATTTACAATACGTTATGTTGCTCCTTCATCAGAAGTTAAAGCACATTTTTTAGATTATGGAAGACGAACGAGTAATGTAAACGAAGTACTTAATGAATTTAACCTTACAATAAAAAAATTAAATATTTTGAATTATATTGGATTAGGAATGCAAGCAAAAGATATAGCAAATATGTCCAGCCACACTCACCGAACGATTGAAGATTATATTAGAATTTTAAAAAAGAGGTATTCACTTAAGAGCAAATCTCAGTTAGAAGATTTTGCTAAAATTATATTAAATAAGCTAAAATATAAATGTATTGTTACAGATTTTTCGGTTTAAATCTTTTCGGGTTTTATTTTGTTATACGCCAGTATTTGTGTGCTGCATTTTAACTTTGTGACAGAACATATTTTTATTAATTCTCTTCCTAACACTGTATTCAATACAGTTTTCAAGTGTGTAATTTTAGACTTTACTTAACTTAAAGCATAAAAATAACAGCATCAGGAGTGAAAATGAAAATAAGAAAAAATATAATGATTATCAGTGCAACGATTGCGTCACTAATTAGTGCCACCTCAGCAATTGCAGATATAAGTAAGCGTGGTAATAGCATGGTTAGCACAGGTCAGTTCATACAAAGCAATTTTAGTCAGTCAACCTTAGGTGGCGCTATTAATATGTTTTCATTGACGCCATTAAATATGACTACTGAGAATGAATGTTATATAATTACAAATCCATCACAAGCAATTACGTTTAAGAAAAATACAACCACGGTAGATACCGGGAAGGTAACAGTTAGTGTCTTCTCCGACGCCTCTTCCTACGCATCATCGTTAGGGGTTAGTGCTTCTCTATCTGCAGGATATGGCATGTTCACTGCTTCTGCTAGCTTTTCCTCGAACGCTAGTACAGCTCAGTCCTCAACTGGGATTGTAGCTAGTTGGTT
Organism: Francisellaceae bacterium; assembly: GCA_028355575.1. Taxonomy (GTDB): domain Bacteria; phylum Pseudomonadota; class Gammaproteobacteria; order Francisellales; family Francisellaceae; genus CAJXRW01. The sequence continues at coordinate 11,928 of JAOMSY010000012.1, forward strand.
GTCAAGCGCTACTTCTACAGCGACGTTAGATGTGAATAATCTAGCTTTGACTGATGTGGGTAAACAAAAATTAGCAGCATTAGAGGCAGCATTTGTAGATTATAATGTGGAAACTGGGATAACCCCAACCATGTCTACCACAGTAATTGATTTTATTTCGTCTTGTGGTGCAGCAATAGCTTATAGTATAGAAACTGGTCATTCAGCTAGAATGGATGTAAATATTCTAACTAGTACCGCTAGCGCAAAAAGCACAATAGCGGGAAGTATTGAAGCAGGTGCAGGATCACTTGCCTCCCTCACAGCGAGTATGACATCAGCGTCTGAAAATAAAACGTCTAGTTTTGGAATTCAGGCTTCAGCATATGCTCAGCCTGGTGAAGCTCTAAAGGTAAATCCATCATCATTATCAGGATGTAATTGGGATTCAACAACCAATAGTTGGAATGATTCCTGTAAGTTGGCGCAAAATGAATTTGATAGTACAAATACAGCAATTCAGAGTGATAAAACAGCTGGTGTGCCTGTATCATTCCCAGATGTTATTATGACGAACCAATTAACCTTTTTGTCAAACAATGCCTCAATTGGCTTAGCAGATGAGATTGGCAGGATGAAGGCTGAATACATTAAATTAAGTAATGCCTGGCTTGAGATTAAAAATCAGTTAACAATACTAAATCAATACCTAGCTAAATCTAGTTTTCCATCAGACAGCATCATAGGGAAAGAGCTTTCACAAGAGAAAATAGATGAATTTAATACTAATTTTATTCATTTCAGCAGTATACTTGATCGAATAACCGCTCTTGGCTATATAGATCAGGACTCTTTAGCAAGTGCAAATTTGGCAAAAGAAGCTGCACAATTTCCGCCGTTAACAGCAAGTCTTTTAAGTAATTTTGTCGATAATCCGTCAAATGAAACAATTACTAATGCGACAAAATATTATATGAAAAACATGTCTGGTCTTCCTAATCATTCCATGACCGTTCTTGTAGACCATGAAAAATATAGTGAAATTGTTTTAGGTGGCAAGCTTATTTATAACGGTAACGAGGATGGGAAAAGTACATATTATTACTGTTCAGCCTATAGTTCTCCTAATTGTGTCTTCTCTAAAGAAGCAGTAGATTATTTATATAACGTGTCATTCAAAGATGAATTTTGTACTTCTGACTCAAAAGCAGCTGAGCTTTATGGGTATGCAATGACCACAGATAAGCAGGTTTTTCCTTTAGTAGTACATTCCCTTAGATCAAGTACTGACACTAATTCGTGTAGCGCTGTTGTGGATCAAAATTTCAACACCATACCAGCAAGTTCTTATGATAATCTTGCTGACACTACCAATAACCTATTACAGTATACGAGTGTGACTCCACTAGCTAATTATTATTGGGCTTGGTTATCTGATGGAATGTATACATATGACGATACTACCTCATTACGCACTAGAGGTTTTTTAACTTTAGGTAATGCCAATAGAGGTTATTATCCAGGGCTACCAGCCGAAAAATCAAACTATGTCCCTTTACCGACAGCCCAATAAGAATAAATATAAAAAACCAATCATGAATAGATAGGTTTACCCCAAATTAAAAGTTAAGTCATGTTAATTAACATTATTTTTTGAGCTGTATTTTTTGCTTGGAAGTGTGATTTTATGCCTTACTTAATTTAAAGGAAGAGATCTATTTTAAAATACCAATAATTTATATTAGGAGTGAAAATGAAAATAAGAAAAAGTGCAATACTCATTGGCGCAACGATTGCGTCCCTAATTAGCACCATACCAGTGAATGCAGATATGACTAAACGTGATGATAGTATGCAAAGTATAGGTGCATACTTGCAAAATACTTATACAACGGCATTAGGAGGGGCAATTAATATATTTTCATTAAAGCCACTAAATATAGACTCTGAAAATGAATGTTATGTAATTGCAAATCCAACACAAGCAATCACGTTTGAAAAAAATTCAAATGTAAATTATGGTGGAAAAGTAAAAACAGAGGTGTACTCAACAGCTGCTGCATATTCATCATCATTAGGGGTTAGCGCATCTCTATCTGTAGGGTATGGCCTGTTTACTGCTTCTGCCAGTTTTTCATCAAATACTAGTACGGCTCAATCCTCAAATGGTGTTGTGGCTAGCTGGATTTCAAACGCTTCGACTACTAAAATTTTAGATATTCATAATTTAACATTAACAGAAAAGGGTAAAACAAAAGTTAAAGCCTTAAATGATGCATTTGAAGAAAGCTACAGTATTGGAGATGTATTGACGCCCACTCAGTCAGAAGCAATGAATAGTTTTATTAATTCTTGTGGTGCAGCAATCGCATCCAGCATAGAGCTAGGTAACACTGCTAGAATGGATGTAAATATTATAACGAGTAGCACCAGCGCAAAAAGCACAATAACTGGAGAGTTTACAGCGGGAGTAGGAGCGTTAGACTCTCTAACGGCGAGTATGAAATCAGAATCTGAAAACAAAACATCTAGTTTTGGGCTTCAAGCTTCTGCATACGCCCAACCTTCGTCAAAACTTGAGGTGAAACCATCTTCGTTAGGCGGGTGTGGTTGGGATTCAGATAGTAATACCTGGAATGCATCATGCATACAGGCACAAAAAGAGTTTGATAACACCAGTGCTAAAATTCAAAGTGCACCTGAGACAGGCGCTGTAGTTATAAAATTCCCAGAGGTTACTATGGCGAATCAATTAAATGTTCTGTCAGAAAATGCCTCAGATGCTATGGGGCTAGAACTTAAGAGAATGAAACGAGAATATGAAACATTAAGTGATGACTGGCTAGATATTAAACATCAGTTAGACACGCTAAAAACATATCTTTCTCGCTCTAGCTTCCCACCAGAAAGTGCTATTGGACAGGAACTTACACCAGAAAAGGTAAATGAATTTAAGGACAAATTTGATATGTTCTCAACTGTACTTGAAAATATAACTCGAGACGGTTATATATCTCCAAAGACTTTAAAAGAAGCAAACGCAGCAAAAGAGTCAATAGAGTTCCCTCCATTAACCGCAAGTCTGTTGAATAGTTTTGTGAATGATCCGTCAAATGAAAAAATTTATCAAGCAGTGGAATATGATATGACAGTTGATGGTAATCATGCACCAAATAATTATATGACCGTTCTTGTGGATCATGAAAAATATAGTGAAGTTGTTTTAGGTGGCAAACTTATTTATAATGGTCAGGAAGATGGGCATAGTACATATTATTACTGTTCAGCTTATTATTCACCATATTGTAAATTCAATACAACAGCGGTAGATTACTTATATAACATATCATTTCAGCAGGGATTTTGTACTTATGATTTGAAACCAGCTGAGCTTTATGGATATGCAATTACCGTAGACAACAAGGTTCTCCCGATAGTAGTACATAGTCTCAGAAAGACTATTAAAGAGAACAAACACCCTGCCCCTGCGGATTTGTGCTTTGCATATATAGATCAAAATTTCAATACCATACCAGCAAGTTCATTTGATGCAGTAGAAGATGCCAAGCTGGGTTCTTACGATAGTGTCATAATGAGATATACTCAAGAAACACCAGTAACTAATTATTATTGGTCATGGTTATCTGATGGAGCATATTTATATCCAGACCGTCATAGAGGTTTTTTAACCTTTGGTAATGCTGAAAGAGGTTATCACCTAGGAATAGATGGTCGAGACACAAACAATCGTGTGGCTTTACCGTAAAAGGACAGCAATAAATATAATAGGAAATTAACTATAAGTTTATCTTCAAATTCTGATTCTGTCACAATTTTACAGGCCGTATAATTTCTACTACTATTTTTATATTCTCGTTACTCATTGGTAGTGACCAATATCAGCTTAAAATGGGGACAGCTTAAGAAGGATATCACCTTGATAGCTGTTCGTTGATATCTTTCAGATTCATTGAGCACACGGGATATTGAAGCTGGAAATATGACTGAGTTTGAAAATAACCAACAGAATAGAATATATACGCATTATTTCTAATTTCAACTGGTGTGATATGTAGTAGTTTATTGATAACTATTAAGGCTGGAGAATCGTTTTGCCCCACTTATCATTATGTAATGTGTAGCGTTCTCGTTTATGCATTCTATTTTCATTAAACTGGAAAAATTCAATTGAACTTGGTACCACCACAAAACCGCCCCATTTGTCAGGCTTTGGTGGATCAATATGCTCAAAACATCTTTCTGATTTTACATACTTTTCATGTATTTCTTCCAAGGTATTAATTGGCTTACTTTGTTCAAAACTAATGGTTGCAATTTGTGATGCTTTATCTCTTTCAGACCAGAGTTTTTGGGCGAGTGTTTCGTCAATCAATTTAGCCTCACCAAGAACCCTGACTTGATAACCAACGTGATCCCACCAAACAGTAATAGCTACGCTTGAGTTACTTAATAGCTCAAGCGCTTTTGCAGATTCAAGATAAGTACAAAAAACAAAGCCATTCTCATCAGCTGCTTTTAAATCAACAATACGACCCGAGGGATAACCGCGATCATTAATTGTTGATAAACATACAGCATCATTATGTTTTAAAGGTGATGCTTCTTGTGACTTATCCCACCACTCTATAAATTGTAAAATTGGATTTTCCATTATCATATCCTTACTTTTTAGCAGAATAATTATAGATAACATTTAAAGTGTTGTTTAGGTAATGATTAAAAACAGCCTCATCTAAAATAGCCAGCATCGAGTAATGCTATTTATGCTGAATTGACACTATTATTGTTAAGCCTAGGCGTTTAATTGGATAGACATTGTCCCCTATTTTTAAGTTTTCCTTTATAGAGGCTACCTTCCAAATATCTCCATCAAAGCTGGCAAGCCCTTTATTATTTTTACATTTTATGACTTCACCACCAGCGCCACTCGCATGTATAATTTCATCAAATAGTTTAATGCGTTGTTGCGCCCAGACCCGCATGCGTACAAAAACGGAAAAGAACATCACGGTTGCAATACTAACTAATATAATAACTTCAAAAGATATACGCTCAACGGATATGTCAACGGCATCCCGATAAAGCCAAATTGACCCAAAGTAAAAACTAACAATGCCAAAGAGCACAAAAACTAAATGTATTCTGGATATTAAATCTAGTACTAAAAATAAAATACCAGATACCAATAGTGAAAATCCCATCAGTGTTATGGGTAATTGCAAGAACCCATATAAACTCAAAAAGAGTGCTAATGCGCCTACAATAACTGGCACTGCCGACCCAACTTTCAATACATAGAGCGCAATACAATATACAAATATCATAAACAGCAGATAAGCTATAGTGGGTGTGGCTAAATCGTCGAGCATATCTATGAAAGGGCTATGTTCAACAGCCGCTTGAAATATTACTGCATTTTCAGTTTGTAGTAATAATTTTTTTCCTTGAAAGTCGAGCACAGTGTTATTCATTTGTTGTAGTAAATCATAAATATTAGTTGCGACATAATTGATAGCATTTGAATCAAGCGCCTTTTTTGCAGTTATAGAATCTATTTTATCCATAATTAAATCTGCAGCTAATTTAGAATTACGCTCTCTTTTTTCTGCAAGTTGGACCATGAAAATTGTCATACCCAATTTCACTCTGTAGTCAAATTGCGTTTCATCTTTCTGCGCAACCTCTGGTATTGGTGGTATGATTAAAGTATTTGGTGCCATTGCGGCAATGTTGGCAGCATAAAGCGCTAAAGAACCAAAATTAGCGATTTTTGCACCTTCAGGTGCTACATATACCACGACTGGAACAGGTGAGTTTAAAATACTTTCTGCAACAACCCTCGCATAGGGTATTGATGGGCCATAGGAGTCTAATTTTATGACCAGCAAGTCTGCATTTTGGTTTTCGATTAATTCAAGAATATTAGCATCAATGTACTTACTGACTTTTTTAGTAATTGCCCCTTTTATTTCTAAAACTTTAACCTGTTTAATTTCGGTTTTAATAATATTGTTTTTTGTTTCAGCTATGGCAAGTATTGGTAAATTTATAATCCATAAAAAACATATTATACTCAGGTAATATAAAATCTTATTTTTTGGCAATGTAAGGCACATAGTTAATCAACTATTCCATTTAACTTTAAATACACTATTAAGCTTAGCTAAAAATAATCTGTCTAAAAGTTGTGTATAGCATTTATGCACTTCTATGCATTTATTTATTGAATGAGTCAGAAATAATTTTTCCTTAAAGACATCCCTATTTTGAAAACACTTAGATTAAATCGGCTCTTGCTGAGGCTCAATTAAAATTTCATTCATTGCCACATGACTTGGCTGTTGCATTGCATAGATGACGGTATTTGCCACATCAATTGGGTTTAAGAATTCTTGATAGGCAAAACTACCATATAGCTGTTCAGCTTCTTTGTCTGTCGACATTCCTTGTAAAGGCGTTTTCACATTACCAGGTTGAATATTCACCACTCGCACGCCCGAAGCAATCAATTCTTGACGCAAACCACTTAAAGTAAACTCCATAAACGCTTTTGTACCAGAATAGACAGACAAACCAGGGAAAGCCTTTCGCCCTGCATCAGATGTAATGTTTATAAAAATGCCTCTTGAGTACGTAATAGGATCAATAATCGCATGCGTAATATTTAAAAAACCAATCACATTGGTATTAATCATTTTTAGCCATTGATTATAGTCTTTTTTTTGCATTAATTGATAATACATAACACCTACACAATTAATAACATAATCAGGTTGTCCATAGTTGTTGACAGCATTATTCACAAAGTTATCCACATTTAATTTATCACGAATATCAACTTGATCATAAAAAATACTTTGCTGGTTCCACGCCGCCATTTCACTTAATTTTTCAGTACGTCGGGCGCACATAGAAACATTCATATTTTGATTAATACAAGCAAGTGCGATTTCTCTGCCCATCCCACTTGAAGCACCAAATATCATGACATGTTGATTTGCTAAATTTTGCATTCATCTACCTCTTTTAAATCTAATCTTTTTCGAATATCCTTGAAACTAATTGATTATTATGAACATTTTCATCGTTAAGCTTCAATTGCTGGCAAAGCATTTCATAATTATGTTGTTGATATTTATCTGTTGCATCTAACCAATTATCATAATTTTCAAGCAGGCATTTTAGCTTGTTATCTTTAAGACTCGCTAGCCATTCATCCATTGCAACTGTTTTTAAACTAAACTCATTAGCAAGCTCATCACCAGTTAAATAGTTAATATTCGTCATATTATAAATTTGGTTGGTTACACCTTGGTCTGCTGAATATACAATCAATTTAGCGATTTTATCCACAGGCGTCATTTCAAACTTCAATCCTTTTGGTACAGCGCACAATGCTTTGATTGATTTTAAGATTAACCAATTCATATCGCTTTCATTAATGTTAGCTTTATGCACTGCAAATATATTACCAGGTCTAAATATTGTAACAGGTAAACCAATATCTATCGCACTGTTTAAGATGCGTTCAGACGCCCATTTTGCTTGACTATACCCAGAACTCAAGTTGTTGATATAGTTTCCAATTTGCCTACCTTCAGGCTTAACCGCTATATTTTCAGGGAAAATGCCATTTGTTGAAACCTGGTAAAATGGTTTTATTCTAAATTTAAAACAAATTTCGATAAGGTTTTTTACCCCATCAATACATACTTTTTTCATGGATTGGTAAGGCAATACTAAATTTACATTTGCCGCAGCATTAATGACGTAATCAACTTTATCAGCAAGTGTTTGCCACCTTTTAACCGATATCCCTAGTCTGACATCAGCAATATCACTATTTAAAACTGTGACTCGCTTTTGATACTTATCTGAGTCTAAGCTTAACCTATTAAGTATTTTTGTTATTCTATTCTCACAAGCATCCTGATTATCACCACGCACTAAACAAATGATTTCATCGGATGTATCTAACAATAAATGCTGCAATATATGGGTACCTAAAAAACCTGTTGCACCAGTTAATAGGCAGGTTTTAAATTGTGATTTTTTATTTGAATTTATCTCTGGTTGATTCACTAAAAAATATTCATTTATTTGATGCGAACAGATATCAACGTCTCTTAAAATGGTTAGTACTTCATTATTGGCTTCTGTCTGATGACTCGTAAATAACTTAAAACTCTTTTCAAAAGTGCTATTTGCGATGAAGTCTTTTATATTTACCCTATTTAAACCTAATTTAGTTGCATGTGATATTAATACCATTGCAATAAGCGAGGTACCACCTAGATCAAAAAATCCGTCTTCCCCATCTATTCTTTTAGCCGGAATATTTAATAAGGTCGCCCATAAACTTCTGTAGTCATTTAAATCTTTAACTTGGCCAAACTTTGTAATATCAAATTGGTTTTTGGTTTTGGTAATGCCTTTTCTATCAAGCTTATTTGAATATGGATTAATTGGAATTTCAGCCACAATATTAAATTCTTGCGGAATCATATAGTTTGGCAAATGTTTAGATATATGGCTGATCAACTCTCTACTTGATTTTGTGTTATCATCTAACTGCCATTTTTGCTTAAATGCACTTTGTTTTTCGAATGGAATCTCTAAATATCCAACCAGATATTCAGAAGCACTTGATTGCCCTTCTTTAATAACAACACAATGGACGATATCCAGCTTGTCTTTTAATATTGCTTCCACAAAAGGTAAGGAAATATTATACCCACGCAGCCGAACGAAGTAATCACAACGACCATAAATAACGACAAGTTGTTCATTTTCGATTAATTTAGCCAAATCGCCTGTTTTATATAACCGCTTACCGATAGGACTTTTATGAGCAGGAATAAAACGCTCTTTGTTTAATTCAATACGATTAATATACTCTTCTGCCAAGCCTGGTGAATACACATACAACTCACCTTTTTGACCAGGAGGACAGAGATTACCCTGCTCATCAAGTAAAACAGTTTCAACATGCTCTAAGAGATAACCAACAGGAATAACTTGTTCTGCATCAAAAATACTATCTTTTTTTGTTAGACGGTATAAAGCGACATCATGGCATTCTGATATTGAATAGAGATTATAAATTTTCGTTGCTTCCATATATGGCATTAACTGGTGATATAAACCAGATGAGACCACTTCTCCATTCATCCAGCACACATCTAAACAACTGAAGATACTTTTCGCCTTTTGTGTTGAGGCGTGCAATAACATTTCAAGATAAGATGGCGTAAATAAAAACTCGTTAATTTGGTGTTTTAAAATAAATTGGTTTAAGCGATCAAAATCATGCAAAATATCATCATTAATCAGGTACGAACAACCACCACGCAGAATCGGTCTAAATACCTCCCAAAGGTAATAAATACTGCAACCAACGCGACTATTTCGATTATAGTCTTTAACCTTATTACGCATGTCATACGAAGCCAAAATCGCTTTATGCGCGATCGAAATGCCTTTATGTGTTCCTGTCGTGCCTGATGAGTAAACAAGCCAGACAACATCATTTGTATTTTCATTTGCTGAATATTTAAAGTCGACATTCTTGTTAGGAACCTGTTGATACAAGTTACAAATATTTATGTAACTAATAGGCGTTTTAACGTTAAGATCAACGTCATCATCGCATAACAACACTTTTGTATTTGTCTCTTGAAGCACATCAACTAAAAAATTTTCTGGGAAAGATTTATCAAGCTGAATACATTTACCGCCTAGTAAAGAAACCGCAAAAAACGAAATAATAAGCTCGACACGTTTCTCAGAATAAAGCCCAACGACTGTATTTTTTTTAACGCCAGCATCGTAAAGATAATTAGCGTAAAACCTGACTGCATTAAGAACTTGGATATAATTTAAACTTATATCTTCATCTACTAAACATAGATTTTCAGGTGTTCTTTTTGCTTGATGAAAAAAGGCATGGTGTAATGTTGCGTGTTTTGAGAGCACAATTAATTATCTTATAGAATCTATTTAAGCAATTATAGCATAATCACCAAAAGTATAATGATTCATCAGAAAAGATAACTTTCAAACAAACTCATCATTACTCAGCAAGCACGTCTTCTTTATGTGTCTTGCAAAATTGTATAAAGAAATCGCTTATTGTAAACCAGTAAAAGACTGAAGCTAAAATAAGTATGGCAATCATATTATCTGTGAAGAATCCTGCAAACAATAGAACGTAAAATGGTAATACTGATAAAAAATTGAACCAAGCTTTATGTAACCCATTTGTGAAAATAAAGATAACAGCAACAACCACTAATGCCTCACAGGTTAAGACAATATTTTCGTGATCTGCAGTGGCAATTAAGCCGCAAATTAGCAAGAAAATAATCCAGCCAACAAAACGATGTTTCTTTAGAGCACCCATACTGATCGGTGCAGCCATATAAGACATAATATTAAAAATTGCGACTGTGACCATTAAGTTTGCCCAGCCAGATGAATTTAAAAAGAAGATAATGGCTACTATAAAATTTGTCACCATTGAAGATTTAGAGAAATGATATTTTGGGCACATTTTCTGTAAAAATTTAGGCGCTTGTTTTTGATGCGACATGCCAGAAAGCATTCTTGCTGAAGAACCTAAATAAGTAAAACCTGTGGCAGAAGGTGAAATAACCGCATTAAGAATCAACAATACCGACATGATATGCAACCCTAAAATTGCAGTTAAATTAATCATTGGTGATGTTAACTGTACATCTTCCCAACCGTTCGTTAAATAACTTGCTGGCATTGCAGCCATAAATACAAATTGAATAACTAAATAAAAACATAATACTAATACAACTGATATGAAAAATGCGAGCGCTAAGTTTCGCTCTGGTTTATCAATTTCACCCGCAAAGGAGCCGATCGTTTGAAAACCATTGAATGAATAAATCATTCCAGCGCCAATCATTGCAACTAATATAGATGACATATCATGAGGCGTGGTAGGTACAGTATCGGTAAAATTGCTAAATGAGAAATGCGCGATAACCAAAGCAACCAAAACGATTACAGGTGTAGCAAATTTAATAATAGTGACAGCATTATTTACTTTGGCCAGAAAACGAATACCAAAATAATTTACTAACAAAAACAAACACAATAATATCACGCCCAATAGTTTACCATAAATAGTTAAACCATCCGGTGTTGCAAAAGTTTCACCCAGGTAAAATGCCAGATATTGCGTTGATGCCTGTGCTTCAGTTGCGACTGTCGCAATAATTCCAAACCAATTAACAAATGCAAAAGGTAAACCAAACGATGAATTATGCGTAATAGAAATAATACGAGCGGTAATGCCACGAAAAGGATATTTCACAAACCCATAAATGAAACAAAAAGCTACCGCTAAAATAAATGCTGCAGAAACAATCCAAGATAAAAACGCATAATTACCTGCTAACTGCGCCGCAATTAATGGTGCAAATAACCAACCAGAACCGACCATACAGGTCGCTCCAAACATTACTGAACCGAAAAGACCAATTTTTTGTTCTCTAACTGAAACACCCATTAAAAAATCACACGAAATAATTCTTATTTTAAGTATATCTATTCAAATGCAGTAATGGCTGTATAAATGATATTTATTTAGTAAAAATGCAAATAAATCTTGAAGTTAACTTATCAATAGTTTGATTATTTAATACTATATAAAGCAGATTAATACAAAGCATCCATTATGACTCAATCTCGCTTACAACGAATTCAAGACACCCTTTCACAAAGACAACAAGACGTAACCGTTTTACTTGACCAGGTTCATAAACCACATAATTTATCTGCCATTATTCGTACTTGCGATGCTGTTGGTATCCCCAAGGTACATGCAATAGAATCAAAAGATCAACCTCTAAGAGCGTACCGGTCTACTTCACAGGGAAGTGAAAGATGGGTTGATCTTGAGGTCCACAATAACCCAATCCCCCTAATTAAACAGTTTCAGCAAGAAGGCAAGCAAGTACTTGCAGCACAACTTTCTGACAAGGCAGTAGACTTTCGCGAAATAGATTTCACAAAACCAACTGCTCTGGTAATGGGTGCTGAGAAATGGGGTGTGTCAGAAGAAACCGCAAATGCAGTTGATCAACATATTATTATTCCCATGCATGGCATGGTTGAGTCTTTAAATGTGTCTGTTGCGACCGCATTAATCTTATTTGAAATGCAGCGGCAAAGACTAGGTAAAGGATTTTATGATAAAGACAAAACAATCTGTTCTAAAAATTTATTTGAGTGGATTCAACCTAAAATGGCAAAGTTATGCCAACAAAAAGGCTGGCCTTACCCTGAGCTAGACCAAGATGGTGATATCCTTAATCCATCAGATTGGATGGCGCAAATGAAAAAACATTCACAATGATTCAGGCAAAATTAAATTCAATCATTAGCAATAATAACTATATTCCATACGGCGCTTATACAGATACCATTCATAATACTCCCACTCAGATATTTCCCAAAAATACGCCTATTCAATCAAGACGCTTAAAGCGTAAAGCTTGGTTTTTTATTGGCGGTTATTCAAATGACTTATATATTGGCTTGGCTATTATAGATGCCGGATATCTCGCCAAAGCATTTTGCTATATCTATGATACAAAAACTGGTGAATTTACAGAAGATGAGATTACGGTTCCTTTTGGTTTTAAAAATAGTTTTGATCCAAGTTTCAACCATAAATGGCAGCTAAAAAACTATAAGATTAACGCACAGAACGATACGATTATCGCAACAATTCAAACAAAAAAATTCAACCTTGATCTTCAACTCAAAAATAATACAAATGGGGTTAGCTTTTTTTGTCCTTCAGAAAAAAACAGACCATTTCATTATACCTATAAGAATCTATTACTGAGCGGCAGGCTTAATCTAAAATTAAATGGAAAAGTTCAGACATTTAATAACCTAAAATTTGGAATCGACTTTTCTAAAGGCTTCCCACCTCGTTATACATTTTGGAACTGGGCTTCGTTCCAAGGCGTCTGTGATGATGGAACAGAAATTGCAATGAATCTAGTAGATGGTTTTAATAATAATCTTGAAAATGTTATTTGGGTTAATCAAAAACCAAAATTAACATCTATGGTCAAGTTTACTTATTCAAAACCACTTGCTAAATCTAATTGGAGTGTATGTAATCAGGAACTTGAATTAACCCTAACACCTCAAGGCGCTCGCAATGAAAACATTAACCTTTTATTGGTAAAGAGTAAATTCACACAAGTATTCGGAAATATTAAAGGTAAAATTCTGATTGATGATCAATGGAAAAATCTCAAAGGTCATGGTGTTATGGAAGAACACGAGGCCAAGTGGTAAATATACTGCTCACTCTATACCATACCTACCCAAACCCATTAGAATTAACCTATCTTCATAAATTATTAAGGTCAATATGCCCATTAAACGAGATAGCTTACTCAAATATCTAAATGAACTTCTTGAGCCACATAAATTCAAAGACTACTGCCCTAATGGTTTACAGGTTGAGGGTAAACAAAATATTAATAAAATAGTCTGTGGCGTAACTGCTTCTAAAGCATTAATTGATAAAGCGATTGAACTAAAAGCTGATGCCATCTTTGTTCACCATGGCTATTTTTGGAAGAATGAGAGCTACTCTATCGTTGGCATGAAAAAAGCCCGTATTGAAGCACTTATTAAAAACGATATTAATTTATTTGCTTACCATTTACCGTTAGATACCCACCCTACTTTTGGTAATAATGTTCAGCTGGCAAAGAAACTTGGTCTTGAAATTACAGGTGAACTCAACACGAATACCATCCCCAGTATTGGCATTACCGCACAGCTTTCAGAACCCACAAGCCCAACTGAATTTACTAACCATATTTCTAATATACTTGGTAAGCAAACTTTACATATCGGCAATAACAAACCAACCATTCAACATATTGGCATATGTACAGGCGGCGCTCAAGGCTTTATTTCTAATGCAGCGGAGCAAGGACTTGATGCATATTTAAGTGGTGAGATATCTGAAAACACAACCCATACTGCAAGAGAATGCAACATTGATTATTTTGCAGCGGGCCACCATGCAACCGAACGTTATGGCGCTAAAGCAATCGCAGAACACCTTAATCATATCTATGATCTTGAGGCTATTTTTGTCGACATAGACAACCCCGCTTAACCTGTTTTTTTAAGGCGACTGGGTGAAATCTTTCCAAATTTTAATAATTCAACTCACAAAATAAAAAATATTTATGCTACAATGCACAATATCGAGCATTCACACTACATAGGCGCAACATGACAGCAGCAAAATCAACAGAACAAGTCAAAATCCGTATTATTAAAAAATATCCAAACCGTCGTTTATATGACACAGCCATTTCAAGCTATATTACGCTAGATGATGTGCGTAAAATTGTACTTGAGTGTGAACCATTCCAAGTAATTGACAGCAAAAGCAAAGAAGATATTACTCGCAGTGTATTAATGCAAATTATAAACGAGCAAGAGGAAGTTGGTGAGAAGCCAATGTTTACCAATGACTTTTTACAACAAGTTATCCGCTCATATGGTAACAGCATGCAAGAAATACTTACTGGTTACTTTGATAACACATTGGATGCTTTTTTAAATCAACAAAAACGTATTCAAGACAATGTTAGCAACTTAATTGATTCAACAAATCCTCTTAAGCAAGACACCATGAACCCAGTAACTTACTTTCAAAATGTTGCACAGAAAAACCTAGATGTATGGAAAAATTCTTGGCAAAATCTAAGCTCGACCGATAAGTCTAAATAACACTTTGCTTTAACCAGGCAGAAAGTTTCCTATAATCATTTCGCTGTTTAAAACTATCTCTCATTAATACAAAATACTTTTTCTTACCTGAATTAATTTCTTGAGCATATAAACAAATATAGAACTCTGTTATAACTGATCCACTTATTAGTTTGGCTTTTGTTTCAGTAGCTTGGGTTTTGATGATTACTTGAGATTTATCAGTTAATTTAATCCAGCTTAAGCCAATATTTTTGTATTTGCGTATCACATAAAAGAGACTAATAAGACACCCTAAAATACAGACTATTTTGACCACAAATATCATGGACAAAAAGATAAACGCAAATAATGCAATCACATGTAAAACTATGACTAGAATAATATAGAAACTAGAATTTTTTAATTGAATTATTTGGTGCATTAATTAAAGTTATATAATTGATCAAGAATTCTAGACGATGCATGACCATCACCATATGGATTTACCGCCTGCGCCATTTTTTGATACGCTTCAGGTGAGTCAATTAAAGCTGAAACTTCATTAATAATATTTTGTGAACTTGTTCCAACTAGCTTAGCTGTACCAGCCTCAACGCCCTCAGGACGTTCAGTTTTATCACGCATAACAAGCACAGGTTTACCAAAGTAAGGCGCTTCTTCTTGAACACCACCAGAATCAGTTAAGACAATTGTGGCATTCATCATCAAATATACAAAAGGCTCATAATCTAAAGGGCTAATTAAATGTATATTATGAATGCCATTTAATAGTTCATTAACTGGTTTTTGTACGTTTGGATTTAAATGAACAGGATAAATAAAGTGCCATTTTGGGTATTTTAAAGCCAATGCCTTTAATGCTTCGCAAATATTCAAAAAGCCTTGTCCAAAATTTTCACGACGGTGACCAGTAACCATGACATATTTTTGCTTCTGCTTTACAACATCGCTAGCTGAGTTAAATAATTCATCCCACTCAGGTTTACATTGCGATTTACTAGAAACAATTGCCAAAGCATCTATTACAGTATTACCTGTCACTGATATAAGCTCATTCGCAATACTTTCGGTTTTTAAATTAATTTCTGCTTGTTTGGTTGGTGCGAAATGCAAACTAGCAAGCTTACTGGTTAATAGACGATTACCCTCTTCTGGAAAAGGCGCATACAAATCACCAGTACGCAAACCAGCTTCGACATGTCCTACCTTTATTTTATGGTAAAATGCACATAAAGAACCAACAAAACATGAAGTTGTATCACCCTGGACTAGAATCCAGTCAGGCTGTACTTCAGCAATAATTGGGTCTAACTTTTGCAGTATTTTAGTCGTTAATCCAGTCAGCGTCTGATTCGGCGCCATAACATCTAAATCATAATCTGCAGATATATTAAAAAGCGACATAACTTGGTCTAGCATTTGTCGATGTTGTGCCGTAATACAAACAATAGATTTAAAACGTTCATCTTGTTCCATTAATTTAACAACTGGGAGCATTTTAATGGCTTCAGGACGAGTACCAAATATTGATAAAACTTTTATTGGATGCATAAACTTTTTTATTTATGGAAATACTGACTCATAGCTTATAGGTATAGTTGATAATTTTCATCATAAAATAATATCAGAATATTTATTGATCAACCAGGCTCATATTCAGTATATTTATTAATCATAACTATCAACTCTTGCAATGAAAAAGCAGATATACTTAAGGTTTTACCTAATACTCATTATTAGTCTGCCATTCATGTTATCTTCTTGTGTTCAAGAAAAACTCTATCAATCAAAAAATAATCATAATCAGATTCAGGCAGTTTTCTTCCAACCTTGGGAACATTACCTTGAAGAAAACAAATATAATTGGAATGATATTTTTGATCATTTAGCTCAATCAAACATTCATCAGATAGTTATTCAATGGACTCAATACGGGAACAGTAATTTACTTAACGACGAAAGCCACGGAAACTTATTTGAAGGTATTGTGGAATCTGCAAAACAACATCATATAAAAATTGTATTTGGGTTATACCAAGACCCAGATTATTTTAAGAAAATACAATCACCCAAGACAAATACAATGGCATATTTCAACCAGTTAAGAGACAAATCCATAAGCGTTGCCAGAGAAATTATTGAACTATATGGCAATGAAAATGTGATTGCTGGGTTTTATATACCTCAAGAAATTGATAACGTAAACTGGAATACCTCTGACAAAACTTCTGCCCTAAAAATTTATTTGAGAATGTTAAATGCTGAAATTGATACGATTTCTGAATTTTATCCTGTTTATATTTCGGGATTCTATAATCTAACCACACCCATAAAAGAATATGCGCTCATGTGGAAACAAATATTAGAAGATGTGCCCATACAAGTTTTAATGCAAAATGGTGTAGGTGCAATGTCAATTCCCAGCTCAGTCTGTATTGACTATTTCAACATATTCAACCAATACTTACCCAAAGGTCAATGGGGGATTATTGCAGAATTATTTGTCCCTGACACTACCAATTCTAATAAGTTTGTATGTGCAGCCCCTAAAAATATTCAACAAAATATTGAAGAATATAAAAATAGATTTAAAGACATTCCAATCTTCTTATTCTCCCTAACCTATTTAACTCAAAACAATTATCAACTACTAAAATCGGTCAGTAAGCAATAAATTTGTCTCAACTGTACTTTATGTTAACGCTTTGATAAAGTTCTGAGTAGTTTCCTTCTTGAAAGAATATAATAATGCCAATTGAAATTTTTATTTTATCTTTAGAAGCTGGTTACTGGTTTTTTATCCAAATACTTCTTTATATCAGTGCTGTTTTTATTTTTCTTTCTAGCCTGGATGATTTGTTTATTGATATTTATTTCTGGACTAGAAAAATCATTCTTAAATTTAAACAAAAAAAAGGTGATGTTAAACAATACCGAGAAAATATACTCGCTGCTGAGGAGTCACCTATTGCCTTGATGATTCCAGCCTGGAGCGAGTGGAATGTCATTGGTAAAATGTTAGATGCATGTGTAAGCAGGTTTAAGTATCAAAATTATAAAATTTTTGTTGGTACTTACCCTAACGACGAAAAAACACAGCAAGTTGTTGATGAAGCAGCAAAAAAATATCCACAAGTTGTAAAAGTAATAACAAAAAACCCTGGTCCATCTACCAAAGCAGATTGTTTAAATAATGTTATTAGCCAAATCTTTAATTATGAAACTGAACACAAGATGCGATTCTCTGTCATTATGTATCACGATGCTGAAGATGTGGTGCATCCATTAGAGTTAAAGCTTTTTAATTATCAAATCCCAGAATACGACATGGTGCAATTGCCTGTATTCCCCTTAAAAAAACGATGGTATAACTTTACATGTAGCACCTATATGGATGAATTTGCCGAGTACCATTCTAAAGATGTTATTGTTAGAGAATCAATTACAGGTAACGTATGTTCTGCTGGTGTAGGCACTGCTTTTAGCCGCAAAGCAATTATGACTTTATATTCTCTTAATCATGGCCAAGTATTTGATGAGTCGAGCCTAACTGAAGATTATGAAATGAGCTATCGACTGCATGAGCAAGGGCTGAAAGAACATTTTGAGCTATTGCCAACGCCCGAAGACAACATTCCATATTTAGCTGTTCAAGCATACTTTCCAGATAAAATGTCAAAAGCAATTCGCCAGAAAAGCCGGTGGATGATTGGTATAATGTTTCAAGGTTGGAAAAGTATTG
The DNA here is from genome assembly GCA_028355575.1 of Francisellaceae bacterium. Taxonomy (GTDB): domain Bacteria; phylum Pseudomonadota; class Gammaproteobacteria; order Francisellales; family Francisellaceae; genus CAJXRW01. The sequence continues at coordinate 30,463 of JAOMSY010000012.1, forward strand.
GCTGGCCTTGGAAAAGACTGGGTATGCTTTACTTTTTATTTCGTGACCGTAAAGGTGTGGTCAGTAACTTAGTTAACATCATGGCTTATTTTATTGTTATTAATGTTGTTTTTGATATGTTTGATGAATATTTATTCCCAAGCCATTGGCATTTCCCCAGCGTTATACCCTATGGAACATGGGTATGGGATTTAGTACTACTCAATGGCGTATTATTTTTAAACCGAATGTTTCAGAGACTTTACTTTATTACCACCACTTATGGTTTTATGCATGGCTTGCTCAGTATTCCACGATTATTTTTAGCCAATATTATAAACTTTTGCGCTTATATCCGCGCCATATTCCAAGTTAAAACAAGTAAAAAATCAAAACCAGTTGCTTGGGATAAAACTGACCATGAATTCCCAGATTTATAATGATAACACTAGCATGATATTGATAAATCTATAGCTATGAACTAAACCTAAATACTATAAATCCAGTCTTATTGTTTATTAAACATGCATTATACATTGCTAGGAACTTTCTAACGTGATAAAAAAATTATTACTACCTGCTTTTGTTTCTATATCAGTATTGTGTATACAACCTCAAGCCTTTGCATATCGACCTTGGTTTGTTGAAGAGTATAAGCAATTTAAATTATTCGCTTTAATTGATAGAGCTAATCGATTAATTAAAAATAAAGAATTTTCACAAGCAAAACCCTATTTATTATACGCCCTAAAAGTTGACCCAGATGACATTGAAGTAAATAAAATGTTACTTCAAATTAGCTTAAAGCAAGAGGATTATAAGCAAGCAAAGCTATATTCAAAAAAACTAATAAAGTTAGACCCAAAAAATTCTGATGAATATATTTATACAGCTGTTTCGTATGAACACTTAAATAATCCAAAAGCAGAACTGAAATATTTAAAAAAAGCCGAAGATATTGACCCAAATGTTGCATATAAAGTTCCCTTTATTCTTCAACTTGCCTATTCTTACTTAGCATTAGGAAACCGCTCAGCAGCACAAACTCAACTAGATAAAATTCCTGCATACATACAAGACCCAAAATTACTTTTACAAATATCTGAATTAAGCTATGACTTACGTGATAGAAATCGATTTGAAGAGACTTTTCAAAGAGTCAGCCCATCTAATAAATTATTCTCGAGAAAAGAACAGGCAACTTACTGGTTTTTAAATGCTGAGTACCAAGATATAATTGGTAACACTAATGCTGCGTCCAATAGTTTTATTAGGGCGCTTGAAATATATCCAAATGATAGAATGTATGCTGCCTTTGGGTATCACCTGATGCATTTAGAAAAATATGAAGATGCTAAAGAGTGCTTCTTAGATGCCCACATGCTAAACCCAGAAAATGCTAGCTACCTTGCTGCATTAAGCTTTGTGTATTTAAAATTAGACAAACCAAAGATAGCGATTGAAGAACTTAATTTGGCGATTTCTAAAAACCCAAATGACATTTCTTTATATGAATCTCTTGGTTATGCTGAAGTCCAAAACCATAATAACAAAGAAGCTGGCAAGGCATTTCAAAAGGCATTATCACTTTATCCACCTGAGACATTAGAAACTAGAGACCAAAGAGAAGCACATGAAAAAACAAAAATGTCTTTTCAAAGTGTTGAAAAAGAATGGAATGTATTTTTCTCTGACAGTGTCAGGTTAGATAACAGTAACTTTTCACCAAGTGATAGCCTACTACCCTATAGCTCATATTCTGGTAATGGCGGGTTAGCATTTTATTATGAGCCAACTCAATTACAAAATACAGAATATGGTAGCTTACAATTTGTAGGTGGTGCGCTTTGGAGCAACGAAAACCAAAGCGTTGTCCCAGTATGGTCACTTATTCAAGGTCGGTTTGGATTTAGATACCAACCATTCAATGAATACCAGGCCTATTTTTCTGTACAAGAAGTCATTGGCTTTAGCAGCCAAGTTAGTCAAGATTTATTAGTCGATATCAGTTTCGGTGATATTATCGGTTTAAGCTGGGATGAAAACGAAGATTATTGGTTTTACCATAATCTCTTTGCTAGCGCCTCTTGGTTCTTTATTGCCCAACAAGATTACTTAGTTGCAAATTATGATTTTGGAGAAATATTTAAAGTCACACCCTTTGGTATAAATAGTGGAATACTGCCCTACTTATCCCTTGGAGGATTAGCAAACGACCAAGAAACACGGATCGATGGTGGTATTGGCTTAGCTTATTATGTTTGGAACAGAAATACCTATTACGACACCTTATCCATATACCAAAAATTCGGTGTTGAAGTGCGTCAAAAATTTGCTGGTAACACGCAAGACACACATACAGTTCGAGTCTACTATCAGGTTATGTTCTAAGTAGTTATGTGTTTTTACAAATCACTTGAAGTAAATCTCCCTTCTCTGATTCGGGAATATTATTTTCTGCAGAATAATAAAATGAGATACTATCAGCAATAAAAAATGGACTAATATCAAGAATTCTACCACTGAATTTAACTGAGAATGATGACTTGCCAGCTGTTGAGAAGGTATCCATTCCATTTGGACTTGATGGTGAAGTCATTTCAGGATTAGAACTAACTGAAATATCTTCTGCATTATAAATTACACCTATATTTGTTTTAATTTTATTTCCTGTAACGACAGGCTTAAAAACACAAGTTACATTGAATGTATCACCTGTTTTGTAGTTGTTATTCTCTGGTGGTGTTAGTGAGGTCATGTTGTTATGATTCTGGCAACCTGAATCCTTAACACTACTGCATAAATAAGGGCCATTGGGCGAAGTCAGCTCCATTTTCACATTAGCAGCTGTAGCAAATATTGGTAGCAACAAAATTGGTAAAATAATTTTATTAAATTTCATAATAATATCCCTGTAGAATTTCAGGGCATTATATAGGCAAGTGACAATAATAAAAGTGATTAGGTTAATTTGTCATTTTTAGTCATTATATGTAATAGTTTATTGTATATTTGAACTTTGTTTTAATGCAAGAATCAAATATCAAGCTATCAACCTATTAAAAAATTACAGTTATTACTCTCGTATAGTGTGAAATGATTTAATTGTATCTAATTAATCACCAAAACTAAGATTCTAGTTGGGGCAATACTTTATTTCGACCACTTTCTTTAGCATCGTATAATTTTTCATCGGCAAGTTTAATGGCTTCCTCTAGCGTAATATTATCTTTTTTTGGCGATACCGTGGTTACACCAATTGAAACCGTTATTGATAATTCGGATGCTTTGCTATCTTTAAATTTATACCTTTCCATTCTTGCTCTTAATGCTTCACATCGCTTTATGGCTTTATTTAATGGCGCGCCTAACATAATTACTACAAATTCTTCACCGCCGTACCGACAAACTATATCTTCTGCTCTAAATGAATTTAACAATAACGCAGAAACCTCACTCAACACTTTATCGCCAACATCATGACCATAGTCATCATTCACATCTTTAAAAAAATCAACATCTATTATACAAAGGCTCAACACGTTATTTCGTCTTCGAGCTATTTCATACGTCCTGGCATAAGCATCTTCGAGATAATGTCGATTATACAAGCCTGTTAGCTGGTCATAATATGCTTGCTCAGCCAGTTGTATTTGATTAGTCTTTTGAGTCAATAAAATCTGAATTTGCTCTAGCGCTAATACTTCTGACTCATCCCAATTTTTTGCAGCATTAGCGTGTTCTTCTTGCCAAGATTCAAATGATTTTCTAGGGGAGACTTCACTATTTAAATTCGCCTCTACTTTAGAAGGATTTCCTGCCCATTTTTGCAATTCAACATCACCAAGTCTAAACAGCATTAAATAAATATTTTCGCTAGGGTTAATCATTACCAATGCTAAACTTTTTATGCTATTGGGCTCGCTATAATTGTCTATGAACGGTTTTAGATCATCATTCTCTAAATATATAATTTTCTTTGACAAACTTTCCTGTTTAAAATAGCTAAATACACTTTTAACTTGTTTGCTACTTATACATTCCCCCCTAAATTCAAAGCTATTATTTGCTGCATAAACAATGCCATCAAAATTAATCATATGGTCTAATTGAGAAACCCACTCTATTGGTGAGTCGTCTTGTATAGTATCTTCAGGTACTTTGGAATTTGATTCATAGAATTCTTTAAATGAATTTATAACTTCTTTTTGCAGTAATTTATCTTGCTCCTGCTTAGTACTTAAAAGTGAAAGCGACACAATAGATGAAAGAATAGTGAGCAATTTCCGTCTTCTAACACTTAAATGCTTTGGTTGTGAATGATGGCAAGCAATTAAGCCCCATAATTTTTTTTCAATGATAATTGGTATCGAAATAGCAGCTTTTGAACCTATATTTTCTAAATAGGTTAAATGGATTGGCACTACCCCTTTTAAACTACAAGCGGAGATATCAATTTCTTTTTTAGTGAGTAATCCTAATAATTCTGACGGGGAATAATTAATATCAGGAATATATCTGATTAACCCACGCAAGAAAAGATCCCTTACTGGCTTTGGCGTGTCGCTCGATGGAAAACAATGATCAGTAAAATCAGGCATTTTGATATCTTCCCTAAAATGATGCACTACTCTACCATAGTCTTCATTTTGGAATTGATACATCATGATTGATCTATAATTAGTCAATTTATACACCTCGTTTATAGAGGCATCAAAAATATCTTCATAACTCTTTGCTGAATTTAGCAGTTCACTCAAAATACTCAAATCAAATATTTTATTATGGTCGTATTCATTCGCAATAAATGGCTCAATTTCAACAATTAAATATGCGCAAGAAACAAATGCCGATAAAATAATTTTTTCATCTAATCCATTGATGTTAATATTTGTTAACTTACTAGCAGGGTTTAAGACTTTCTTAATTTTAATGTAATCTAAAAACTGCTTAGAATCATTGTTTAGATATTTCAATAAATTTTTATTCAACAAGTCCTCAGGCCTTAAAGAACAGATCTTATTTAAATTATCACTAACTGATAAAATGCTATAAGTACGAATATCGCATACAATTAATCCACCAAAGTCTTGTATATGAAAATAATCATTTAGTTTAATATTGTCACAATACTCTGAGTTACGCGACCACTGAGTCATATAA